>JBBRMO010000045.1:0-10307 GCA_038230815.1 Chthoniobacterales bacterium | reverse complement strand
GGTCCCTTTTCCAGAAACCAAACGCGCAATGCGCCTTGAATGCAGCCATTCCGCACATCACGCCTTTGTAATCGAAGTGCGGCATCGACCATTTCATCGTTTCCTCCACCTCCGGACAACCGGCGTGCACGGCTTTGCGCAGGTATTTCAGGATCGGTTTGGCGAAGGTTGCCGATTTCGCAATGTAGGCATCGATTCTGGGCTTTGGCGCCCCGAGTTTGAGATTCCCGCGCAGATTACAAGTTCGCAAAAGTTATTGTCGAGTCGGAAGGCGACGGTCGCTAAGCTGCCACTCTATGGATGGAATCGTTGTCATTGTGGCGTATCGGCCGAAACCGGGCCGGGAGAGCGAACTGCTTGAGATCGTGCGCAGCCGCGTGCCGGCCTTGCGCAAAGAAGGGCTGGTCACAAATCGCGTTCCGGTGATTGTGCGCGCGAAAGATGGCACGATCATCGAGGTCTCGGAGTGGAAATCCCATCAGGCCATCGAAGAGGCGCACAAGAACCCGCGCGTCCTGGCGATGTGGGATAAGTTTTTTGTCGTGTGTGATTGCGTGCCGCTCCGGAGCGTGCCCGAAGCGGAAACGATGTTCGCGGGGTTCGAGCCGATTCCCACGCCGCCCGCCGAAGGCATGCCGACGACCGAGCCATTGCGTTGAAACTCCGCGCGAGGTCAGCCAGATTCTCTTGAAAATCGTTCTGCGCGTCGCTATCTAAGCGGCGAAACTCTCCTGATGGCGCAAGCACAAACCACCACAGTGCCGCCGCGAGGCTTCGGGCAAACCATGCGCCCCGATGTCTGGTGGACACAGCCGCTTCTTGTTTTCCTGGGGCTGGGCAGTTTCATCGTTTACTCGACGTGGGCGGCGTTTCAGGGAACGCATTATTATTTTGGCCCATACCTGTCGCCCTTTTATTCGCCGGAACTTTTCGGCGGGTCACCCCACAGCTGGTTCGGGCCGAAACCGCCGTGGTGGCCGGGCTGGCTCCTCTTTTCTCCGGCGTTGCTGATTCTTTGGGCGCCGGGCGGTCTGCGGCTTACCTGCTATTATTATCGAGGCGCTTACTACAAAGCTTTCTGGGCTGATCCCCCGGCCTGCGCTGTCGGTGAACCCAGGAAAACGTATCTCGGTGAGCGTTCGTTTCCCCTGATCATGCAAAACGTTCACCGCTATTTTCTCTATCTCGCGATCCTGTTCGTTATCGTGCTCGCGACGGATGTCTGGAAGGCTCTCTGGTTTGCGGATCCGACTACCGGCAAGACGTCTTTCGGATTGGGCGTCGGCACACTTGTGCTGGCGGTGAATGTTTACCTGCTGGGGGCGTTTACGTTCGGGTGTCACGCTTTGCGGCATTTGATCGGCGGTTTTCGCGACCAGCTTTCCAAATCGCCCACCTGCTATCAGGCCTATCGTTGCGTGAGCTGCTTCAATCGCCGTCACATGCTTTTCGCCTGGCTCAGCTTGTTCTGGGTCGGCTTCACCGATCTTTACGTGCGCCTTTGCTCGATGGGCGTCTGGCACGACTGGAGAATTTTTTAGCGCATGCCCGATTACGAAACCTTTCAGCACGACGTTCTCGTGATCGGGTCCGGCGGCGCGGGCCTTCGCGCGGCCATCGAAGCCTCGGGGGCCGGCGTTTCCGTCGGGATGGTATGCAAGTGCCTCCTTGGTAAAGCGCACACCGTCATGGCCGAAGGCGGCATCGCCGCGGCGCTCGCCAATGTGGACGATCGCGATAGCTGGAAGGTCCATTTCGCCGATACGATGAGGGGCGGGCAGTACGTCAATAACTGGCGCATGGCTGAGCTCCATGCGCAGGAAGCGCCCGATCGCGTCCGTGAATTGGAAGCGTGGGGCGCGGTATTCGATCGGACCAGGGACGGGCGCATTCTGCAGCGGAATTTTGGAGGACACAGGTACCCGCGTCTGGCGCACGTCGGCGATCGGACCGGGTTGGAAATGATTCGCACCTTGCAGGATCACGGCGTTCATCAGGGTATCGATGTCCACATGGAGATTTGTATCGTGGCACTGCTTAAGGAGGGTGAGCGGGTCACGGGCGCCTTCGGTTACGATCGCGAGCGAGGGCGCTTCAAAATTTTTCGCGCGAAAGCTGTCGTGCTCGCGACGGGCGGAATCGGGAAGGCCTACAAGATCACGAGTAACAGCTGGGATTGCACCGGCGACGGTCATTCTCTCGCCTACCATGCGGGGGCGGGATTGATCGATATGGAATACATTCAGTTCCATCCCACCGGCATGGTCTGGCCGCCCAGCGTGCGCGGCATGCTCGTAACCGAAGGCGTGCGCGGCGAAGGCGGGATCCTCACGAACAAGGAGGGCAAACGCTTTATGTTCGATTTCATTCCGGACAACTATAAAGCGCAGACCGCTGACAACGAAGAGGAAGGCTGGCGTTATACCCAGGGCGACAAGAACGCGCGCCGGCCCCCTGAATTATTGACGCGCGATCACGTGGCGCGCTGCATTGTGCGCGAGATCAAGGAAGGGCGCGGCAGTCCCCACGGCGGCGTTTATCTCGACATTTCGTGGATCAAAAAAAAGCTGTCGAAATCGGAGGAGCACATCAAACGGAAACTCCCCAGTATGTATCACCAGTTCAAGGCCCTCGGTGATATCGACATCACGCGGGAGCCGATGGAGGTGGGACCGACGACGCACTACATCATGGGCGGCGTCCAGGTGGACGCGGACACCCAGATGTCGGCGGTGCCCGGGCTGTTCGCCGCGGGCGAATGTGCCGCCGGGATCAATGGCGCCAACCGTCTGGGCGGGAATTCACTCTCGGATCTCGTTGTGTTCGGGAAACGAGCCGGCGAATACGCGGCGAAGTTCGCGAAAGAGAACGGGCATGGAAAAGGCGACGAACAACAAATCGATGATTACGCGCGCGAAGCGCTTCGACCATTCGACAACAGCGCCGGAGAGAATCCCTACTCCGTCCAGCGCGACTTGCAGGAAGTGATGCAGCACAATGTCGGCATCGTCCGCGATGAGGGCGAAATGCTGGCCGCGCTCGATCATCTGAAGAAGTTTTGGGAACGCGCGGGCCGGGTCGGCGTCATCGGCCATCGTGATTTCAACCCCGGCTGGCACACTGCGCTCGACTTGAAGAACCTGCTCACGGTGTCGGAGGCGATCACGCGCGCGGCGCTGGAACGAAAGGAAAGCCGCGGGGCTCAATTTCGAGATGATTACCCCGAAAAGAACGAACGGTTGTCGAAAGTGGGAACGATTGTCCGGAAAGCGAAAGAAGGCACGATGGAAGTGCGGCTCGAGCCGCTCCCGGAAATGCCCGATTATTTGAAACAAATCATCGAGGAAATGAAGTGAGCCCGCGGATCAGGTTTTCAAGGGCGTCGTTCTTAGAAGCGGCTGGGATTGAGACAGAATCGCGCGCGCCGGAAAAGTCCTTTGCGACGAGACGCAGCAACCAACACGCGAGATGGGTGCGCTACCCGCAAAGAACCCTGTAACCATGCCCACAGCGACCTTCAGAATCTGGCGCGGCGATGCCCGGGGAGGTGCGTTCGAAGATTACTCGACCGAAGTCTCGGAAGGCATGGTCGTGCTCGATGCCGTCCACGACATCCAGGCGAAGGATGCGAACGATCTCGCCTGTCGCTGGAACTGTAAGGCAGGCAAATGCGGGTCCTGTTCGGCGGAGGTGAATGGGATGCCGAAGCTGATGTGCATGTCGCGGCTCAACGATCTCCCGCTCGACAAGCCGGTGACGATCGAGCCGATGAAAGCATTTCCCATTCTAAAGGATTTGATCACGGATGTTTCCTGGAATTACCGGGTGAAAAAGAAGATCAGGAAGTTTAAGCCGCGGCCACCCGACGCGGCCGACGGCACCTGGCGAATGGCTCAGGAAGATATCGATCGCGTCCAGGAATTCCGAAAATGCATCGAGTGTTTTCTTTGCCAGGATGTCTGCCACGTCCTGCGCGATCATCGGAAGCACGAGGAATTTATCGGGCCGCGTTTTTTGATTTACACCGCGGCGCTCGAGATGCATCCCCTCGATACCGAGGATCGCCTTGAGGAATTACGGAAAGCGCACGGGATCGGCTATTGTAACATCACGAAATGTTGCACCAAGGTTTGCCCGGAGAACATTGAGATTACCGACAACGGAATCATCCCCTTGAAGGAACGAGTGGTGGATGACCATTACGATCCGCTGGGGTGGATTTGGAAGAAGTTGAAGAGGAATCGCTGAATCCCATGTCCGACTTGAAACCACTTTCGAAGGCAGCGATTCCGGCGGCGCTGGAAAAAGCGGAGCGTTATCGGTTGCTCAACGAACCCGCCGAAGCGGAGAGCATTTGCCTCGATGTGCTCAAGGCGGATCCCGAGAACCAATCGGCGCTGATCACGCTCCTGCTCGCCGTAACCGACCGCTTCGGCAAGGGCTATGGCGTGAGCGATACCCAGGCGAAGGAACTTCTCGCCCGGGTGAAGGGCGAGTACGAGCGCGCTTACTACACGGGCATCCTGGCCGAGCGTCGGGCGAAGGCGAAGCTGGCCCAGGGTACCCCCGGATCTCGCTATTACGCCTACGACGGTTTCCGGGATGCGATGAGCTGGTTTGAGAAAGCCGAGGCGCTTCGCCCGGCGGGGAACGATGATGCCTTGCTGCGCTGGAACACCTGCGCACGGATCATTGAGAAAAACCGACTGGTTCCGCACGAGGAAGATAACGTCGAGCCTCCGTTGGAATAGATGTCGCCCCTGATCGGGGGAGCACAGGCTGCCAGTCTGCCGTTCGCGGCGTTTGCGGCGGACACGTTGTGACCCGGTTCCTGATTCAACCCGCGGACTTTTCGAACGCGCCTCTCATCCACCCGGTCACCTGCCGGGTGGCGCAGACTGGCAGCCTGCGCTCTTCAGCCGTTTCGGCTACGTTTGTCTCATGAATTCGGTTTCTATCTCGCGCGACCCCGATTCCGTTCGCGCGATGTTCGACCGGATCGCGAAGCGTTACGACCTGGCGAACCATTTTCTCAGTGGCGGCGCTGACTTTCTCTGGCGGCGGCGCGCAGCGAGGGTTGTCGCCGCCTGGCGCCCGCGCGACCTCCTGGATCTCGCGACGGGCAGCGGCGATCTTGCGCTTGCTCTCCAGGGTCGGATGCCGGAGGCGATGATTACCGCTGCAGATTTCTCAACGGAAATGCTTGAGGTAGCGCGTGGTAAAGGCGTGGCGAGAACGGTTCTGGCCGACGCCCTTCAACTTCCGTTCGAGACCGAATCATTCGATTGCGTTACGGTCGCGTTCGGCCTGCGCAACATGTCAGACTGGGATTGTGCCTTGGGCGAGATGTCGCGGGTCCTCCGCCATCACGGCCATTTGCTAGTCCTCGATTTTTCCATTCCCAGGGGAACTCTCCGGCCCGCCTACCGGTTTTATTTGCATCGATGCCTGCCGCTGCTGGCCTCGCTCGTGACCGGCCAGAAAGCGGCCTACGATTATCTCGGCGGCTCGATCGAAAATGTTCCGAGCGGCGGCGAGATGGGTGAGCTCATTGAGAGAAACGGTTTTACGATGGCTACGGCCGAGCCGTTGACGGGTGGAATAGCCACCATTTACACCGCGCGGAAACGCCAGGTGTATCCTGCGCTCCGTCGCGCGATGACAAGAAACGCGCCTGCGGCGCCATGATTTAGCATCGCGCGCGGAGCGCACGATCCACCTAGCGCGGTGACCCAGCCGGAGATGGTGTTCCGGCCGCAGTCGTCGTTGGACTCGCCGCCGGGCTCGGACTGGGCGCGGCCACGAGCGGCAGCTTGAACGCATTCAAATCGGGATTGCTGATCACGAAGGTCCCCTCCCGTTCATCAGTTCGCGCAAACCACATTCCGGCCCCGTTCGAAGCGCCGATGACCAGCTTGTGGACGCTCTTGTCGTCGGAGGAAGTAGTGAACGTAATCGTTATCAGGGGCTTATCGAAACCATGAGCCGGCGCTATCGCTCCCGCCCATCGCACCGCCCGCAGGACCGTCAGGGTATTGAGTAACGACTGCACGTTCACCAGGTTGATCGGCTCGGTTCCCTTCACCCACGTCCACTCATTCTTTTCGTTCCGCACGAGCGCTGATTCGTGATCGGTCGTCACCGTCAGCTTGTGCACCTCATCCGGCTTGAACCGGAAAATCGCCAGCTCCTGCCATTGCAACGGGTCGGCGAAGATGTTGTCGAGCAAACTGCGCCGGACCGCCACGATGAAAGGCTCGTCGCCGAGCCGCGCGAAGACATTGTCGCCCTCGATTTTTCCAAAGGCGATCGTTGCGAAAGGATGTTCGCCGGCGGTGCTTTCGGGCGTGTTTTCCGAGGCGAAGGAGCTGAACGTCATCTGGAGTTGCGGCTTATCGAGTCCGTATTTCGGCAGGTCGGAAGCGACGTCTTCGACGAATTTTGTAACCTGCTCGGCCTTCAACAGCTCGAGCATCCGATTGACCTCGCCCGAATTTGCCGCCTGATTATTTCGGCTGGCAATGGTCCAGTTCTCGTCCTTTCGAGCCAGCACCGTTTTGCCTTTGCCGGCTGCGTCGATCGTGATGCGATCGAGAATATTGGTATCGATCCGGACGAGATGACGATCGCGCAGGTCCGTCGGCGTGAGAGCGAGCATTTCCTCGATTTTCTTCGGGAGCGTGTAGACCGCGTTCCGCGCGGTAAAGCGCACGTAGACCTGATCCTTTTCCTTTTCGGGAACGCCGCCGATCTGGAGGGTCTGGCCCGTCTTCTCGTCTGCCGCGAAGAGCGTGACGGAACCGCGCGGTTCCGCGAGGCCGTAGGGCCGAAGATCTCCGCGATCTTCGGCGACAAATTGCTGGATCTGGGCCGTCGTAATCTGCGCAAGGAGATCGGCGATCTTCTGATCGTTGCCGCGCGCCCGCAGCGGCTTCACGATTTCCCAATGGTCGGCTTTCTTTTCCAGTTCCATCTCTCCCGCGGCCGTCTTGACCAAAGCCCGAGTGACCTGGGCGGTCGTCAGGTCGGTTAATTTCCGGTCGCGGAAATCCTCGGGTTTTTTCGCGATGTCATTGCGGACGGACTGGGCGGCGATAATGACGTCGTTCTCTTCGCCGACCCGAACGTAGATCTTGCCCTGAAAAGCGGCGTCGTTGCCGAACGTGATTTCAGGCGGTGCGCCCTTTCCCAGAAGCTTCAGCTTCAGCTTGCCCTTGCCCAGGCCGTATTCATCAAGCCTGCTCTTGTCCTTCGCGATTTCGGTCGCCGGGATCGAATCGAATTTTTGCCAGCCATCGAGATCAGCGAGGAGATTTTCCACGGCCCCGCCGTCGGCTTGGTCCTTGAAGGGCGCTTCGAGCCTCCATTTCTGGTTCTGTTTCCGGAGCTCGATCCGGTCGTCCCCGTTTTCAATCACGATCCCTTCGAGCGCGTTCCTTTCGAAATTGACGACGTTTCCAGCCTGGCGTTTCGCCTCCTCGGTGTTCGGCCCTTTGCTTTCGTAGAACTTGATGTAAAGCCCGACCGCGACCGCTGCGATCAACAAGAGAAGCGTCGTCTTGGTTTTCATTCAGGTCGGAGGGACGTGCTTCCGCACGCCCCAAAAGTGTCCAGGGGGAAAGGCAAATGTCGGACGTGCCGAAGCACGTCCCTCCGAGGAAGTATTCTCATGCGCGTCGATACCACCAGACGCCGAACCCCAGGACGGCGGGGATTAGCGGCAGCAAAACGAGAATGAGCCATCGCATGTTCCGCATCGCATTGTCGTCGAGGCTGAAGGTGAGCGTCTTGGGGACTTTCGGAGCGATCCCGATGAGTTGTTCGCGGCTCAGGAGCCAGTTCACACTGCCCGAAATAAAATCGAGGGCCTGCTGGTCCTGAGTGATGGAAGTGTCCTGGATGAAGCTGGCATTAGTGACCACAACCATCCGGGCGGAGTTGGTCTGGACGCGTTCGTCCGCGCTCCCGCCCTTTTCGATCGACACGCCAATCGTAAGCGGAGTGCCGGGATTTTGCGCCGCGTCGGCCTGGAGTTTGGCTTCATCGGTCGAATTGTAATCCTTTTCCGCCCAATACCCTTTTTCCGCCTGGATCAATGGTTGCAACCGAACGTTCATCGCCCGGACCCGGTCCTGTTCCAGGGTCAGCGACGACACGCCGCCCACAAAAATTCCTCGCACATCGGCCAGCTTTTTCGTGATGGGGCTTTCGGGTAGAAAATGACCGATCACGTCCCGTACCCGCGCCATTTCCTGGATGCCGGTTTTCATCAGGGCCATGAGGCGGTCGTCGTTTACTTTCACGCCAAGCTCGTTGACGAAGGCCAGCAGCTTCGGGGTTTTGGCTGAAGGATCGAGCAGCAGAAGGATGCGGCCCTGTTTGTCCCAGAAAGTACGGAGCAACTTCATCTCGCGATCGGATAGATCGTACTGCGGACCGTTGATTACGATTGTCTTGAGGTCGGGCGGAATCTCGGGCACCTCGAACAGGTTCAGTTCCTGGAACTTGATGTTCTCATTTTCGATCACGGTTTTCACGAGCGAGATCGGGCTCCCCTCCGCGATCGGCGGTTCCTTGTGCCCGAGCACATAGCCGACTGCATTCTTCTTTCCCTCCACCAAATCGATCATGGCGCTGGTGATCGCCTGCTCGCCTTTGAATGCCGTCATTTTGGGCGGCTCGCCGAACATCGGATTGCCCTGATCCATCTCCGCCATCTCCGACGCTTTCACCGCCTTGTTGCGATTGTCGTAGTCGAGGATGATCTGGCTCTCGTCGCTGACGATCTTGTATTTGTCGACCAGGGCCTTGGCGCGCGAATAATTCCGATCCGGATCGATGTTCTCAACGTCGATCTTCCCTTTGGCCGCGTATTGATATTCCGTGAGCAACGCCTGCACATCCGACGCGAGCGGGTTGTTCGCCGAAAAGAAAACTGTTACGCGCAGGGAGCCTTTGATCGTATCCAGGAAGCGCTTCGTCTTGTCCGAGAGCGCGTATTTCTGGTCACGGGAAAGATCCCAGCGCCGGTAATGCTCGAACCCGAGATAATTCGCCGCGAGCGCCAGGAAAAGGAGGAGAGCCACCTGCACGATCACGTTCAGGCCGATCCGGAGGCGATGGATTTTTTTGGGCTTTTCTGCCGGTGGAGTTTCTTCGGCCACGCTCACAGCCTCCATTTCCGCGATTGAAACGCCTGGTAGGTGAGGGTCAGCATCACAATGGTCATGCTCACGTAGAGGACCACCGGGCGGGTGTCGATCTCGCCGCGAGAAAGGGTTCCCATTTGTTCAATTGCCGAGAAATAACCGAGCAATTGCCGCGTGCTCGAACTGACCTCCTGGAGAATAAACGAAATGAGCCCGGAGAAAAAATGGAGCGTGATGACGCAGAACGAAATGACCGCGGCCACGATCTGGTTCTTCGTCAGGGCCGAGGCGAGACAGCCGATCGAAAGATAAAACATCCCGAGGAGCAGAATCATCAAATACGTGCCGAAATAGGCGCCGGTGGAGTTCGCCGCGGATTGATGGGTAACCGATTGAAAGACCCAGAAGTAAAGCAGCGTGGGCAACCAGAGAATGAGGTAGAAAACGAGCGAGCCGAAAAATTTCGCCAAGATCACCTGCCAGTCGCGCACCGGTGCCGTCATGAGGGGCTCGATCGTCCCGAGTTTAAATTCCTCCGCGAACAGGCGCATCGTAATCAACGGGAAGATCAGGACAAAGGCGAACCAGAAGAAGACGGAATTGAAGAAAGCTTCCTGGACGGAATAGCCCACCGGCTTCCCGTTCATAAACGAGAGCTGGAAATAGAAATCGACCCCGGCAACGAAGAGGAAAAACACCAGGACCACGTACGCGATCGGCGAATAGAAATAGCTGCGCACTTCGCGCGTGAGGAGGGTGTAAAACTTACGCATGGGTGAAAGGCGCTTCTGGAGCCGCGGCCCTGTGGAACGCGTTACGCGGTGGATGACAAAGTGCGCGTTCCGGCGCTTCGCACGGCAAAGCGGCTCCAGGAGAGTAAATGGCATCCATGGTTTCAGGCTTCATCCGGATGCGTGATCTCAACGAACACATCTTCGAGGGTCGCTTTCCGCTGCGACAACTCGCGCAAGGTCCAGTGCCGCGCGCCGGCCAGCCGGTAGACTTCCTCCCTCACATCCGTGTTCGCTTCGACGCGCAGGGTGAAGATTCTCCAATCGCCGTCTACCGATTCGGTTACGTCGCGGACGCCCGCGATTTTCTTTAGTTCTTCAGCGCCGTCATCACCGCCGATTTTTGCTTCCACGATCACGCCGCCTG
>JBBRMO010000044.1:0-10307 GCA_038230815.1 Chthoniobacterales bacterium | reverse complement strand
GCATCGCGGATCGCGGTGATTTCCGCGTGGGCGGTGGGATCGAGCGTGGGCGTGACCTGATTGCAGCCGCGGCCGACGGCCTGACCATTCGCAACAACGACCGCGCCGAACGGGCCGCCGCCGTGGATCCGCATTCCGGAGCGAGCGAGGGCGATGGCTTCGTTCATCCAATGGGGGTGCTGCTGGGATTCGTCGGTGAAATCAGGCATGGGGTTTAGTGGGAGAAGAGTGAAAGCAAGATCAAGAGTAAGAGCAAGAGGGGGATCAGGGGCGGCGGTGAATGGCGTTGAAGATGGCTTCGCAGGTGGCGGGTGAAGCGAGAGGAACCTGCTCGCCAGAGTTCCGGAACGCGGCGACGGCATCGCGAATTGCTTCACGGACGGAGATCGCCAGCATGAGCGGCGGTTCGCCAACGGCTTTGCTGCCGTGAACGACATTTGGCTGGGCGGCATCCTTCAGGAAGGCGACGTTGAAAATATCCGGCGTGTCGCCAATCGCGGGGATCTTGTAGGTGTCGGGTGAATGGGTGAGCAGGCGGCCTTCGGGATCCCAGATCAGTTCTTCGTTCGTGAGCCACCCGGCGCCTTGAACGAAACCGCCTTCGACCTGGCCGAGCGTAATGCCGGGATTAATGGCATCGCCGACGTCGTGCAAAATATCGACGCGGCGGATGTGAGCCATGCCGGTGAACCCGTCTACCTCCACTTCGCTGACGGCGGCGCCGACCGCGTAATAGTGGAAAGGTTTTCCGCGGCCCGCGTCGCGATCGTAATTGATGTCGGGCGTTCGGTAAAAGCCGGTCGTACTCAGGCTGGTGCGCGCGAAGTAGGCGCGCTGCAAGAGTTCGGCGAACGGGAAGCTGTTCGTCGGATTCTCAGGATCGATCACCAGATTGTCGTTGAAAACGATCCGCTCCGCCGGAACGGCGCAGCCATCTTTTTCGGAAAGCATCTCGACCGCGAACGGCAGGAGCCGGGCGCGCAGGGTTTCGCAGGCGTTGCGGACCGCGGCGCCGTTCAGGTCGGTTCCGCAGGATGCGGCCGTGGCGGAGGTGTTTGGGACTTTGTCGGTGCGGGTAGCCATGACGCGGATGCGATCGGGCGTGACTCCCAACTCGCGGGCGGCGATCAGCGCGATATTGGTGTAAACGCCCTGTCCCATTTCGGTGCCCCCGTGGTTCACCTGCACCGTACCGTCCTGATAAAGAAGAATGAGCGCACCGGCCTGGTTCAGGTGCGTGGTGGTGAACGAGATACCGAACTTCACTGGCGTCATCGCAAGGCCGCGTTTATACCGGGGATGATCGTTGTTCCAATCGCGTAACTGCTCCCGGCGCGCCGCGAGTTCACTCGACTCCGTCAATTCGCGCCAGATGCGTTGAATGCGGTTGTCCTCAATTTCCTGGCCGTAGGGAGTGGTGTTGGTTTCACCCGTGCCGCGATAAAGATTGCGCTCGCGCACGACTTCCGGCGCCAGGCCAGTCGTTCGTGCGATCCGGTCGAGGATTTCTTCGATAACCAGCATTCCTTGCGGGCCACCAAATCCGCGGAAGGCGGTGTTCGAAGCGAGATTCGTTTTCGCGACCCGACCGCTGAACTCGACGTTTGGAATGTAGTAGGCGTTGTCGAGGTGAAACAACGCCCGGTCTGTGATGGCCCGGGAAAGATCGAGCGACCAACCGCCGTTCGAAAAGAGATCGATCTTCACGGCGAGCAATAATCCACCCTCATCAAAACCAATCTGGAATCTTCCCAGAAACGGATGGCGCTTGCCGGTGATCATCATGTCCTGATCGCGATTGAAACGGACCCGCACTTTGCGCCCTGTTTTGGTCGCGGCGAGAGCGGCCAGCGCGGCCAGGATCGCGGCCTGCGTTTCCTTGCCGCCGAAGCCGCCGCCCATCCGCGGACATTCGACCACCACACTGTGCATCGGCAGGTTGAGCAAATGCGCGACAATGTGCTGCACTTCCGATGGATGCTGGGTCGAGGAACTGATGAAAATGGTGCCGTCCTCGCCCGTCTCGGCCCAGGCCGCGTTGGTTTCGAGATAGAAATGGTCCTGCCCGCCGAACGATAATTCGCCCTCGAAACTCAGCGGCGCAGCAGGGAGCGCGGAAGCGACTTCGCCGCGCCGGATGGAATGCGGGTCGGTGTGAAAACTAGCGGCGTCGATGGCTTCCTGGATCGTGAGGATCGGAGGAAGCGGTTCGTATTCGACGATCACTTTCGCCGCAGCCGCGCGACAAAGTTCCGGGGTAGTGCCAACGACCAGCGCGACGATGTGTCCGTGATAAAAGACCTCCTTGTCCGCGAGGAGAATTTCATCGTGCCGAACCGCGCCGACGTCGTTCAGTCCGGGAACATCTTCGGCGAGGAGAACAGCACTGATGCCGGGCATGCATCGCGCGGCGGCGGCATCGCGCCGCAGAATTTTCGCGTGCGCGTGGGGTGAACAAACCGGCCAGACTTCGAGCATGTCCTGCTGTTGAGCGTGATCGTCCACGTACATGGCCTCGCCCGTGACGTGTTTGTGCGCGCTCTCATGCGGGAATGGAGACGCGACGCCTCGCAGCGTTTCGCAGGAAAGAACGCGGCGAGGCGCCGCGTCTCGGTCGTCGGCGAAGAATTTCTGAAGCAGGTTCGAGATCAATTGGCGTCGGTAGATTGCGCTGCCGCGCACATCGGAGATCGGAGTGAATTCCTTCTCGAGAACGGGCAGCACTTCTTCACACGTCGATTCGCTCCAGCGTTTTCCGATCAGCGCGGCCTCTGTCGCTCGCGCGCGGACGGGCAGGGCGGCGACACCGCCGTAAGCCAGAAGCGCGTTGGTAATCGTTTTGTCGTCATTCAAGGTGACGGCGAAACAGGCCGCGACTGTACTGATGTCCATCTCGCGGCGTTTCGAAACCTTGTAGAACCTGGATTCCACCTGGACTCCCGACGCGGGACGCGGAATGAGAATCGATTTCAGGATTTCACCGGGCTGCAAGGCAGTTTGGCGGTAAGCGACGAAGAATTGGTCGAGAGGCAGAACGCGTTCTCCCGTGGCCGACACGAGCACAACCCCGGCTTCGAGCGCGAGCAGGACCGGGGCGGAATCTCCGATCGGCGACGCGGTGACGAGATTGCCACCGAGCGTCGCGCGATTCCGGATTTGCCGCGAACCAAAGACGGAAAGCATTTCGCGGATCACCGGAAATTCAGCGCCGAGCAGGTCGTCCAGCTTTGTCAGGGTCGTGGCCGCGCCGATGAGCCATTCGGTTTCCGTCGAGCTGATCTCGTTCAGCTCACTAACGGCTTCGAGGGAAATGAGCGTGGGAAATTTTTGGAAACGTTTGGTAATTTCCAACCCGAGGTCGGTCGCACCGGCGATCAAGCGCGCATCCGGATATTCTGCCAGGACGCGGAACAGTTTTTCGAGCGAAGTGGGACGCCGGAAAATTTCGCCGCCGAAATTGTACCGGACCATTTTGAGCTTCGCCTTTGCGCTTTTGAGCTGGGCATCGAAGGCATCAGCGCCATTCCGCTGGGCAAACGCAACCGAGGCGGCTTCGCGGATGGGCCGGTAGCCGGTGCACCGGCAGAGGTTGCCGCAGAGCTGTTCGTCGAGTTGCGCGGCGGTTTTCAGATCCTCGCGGTAGTAGCCTTCGAAGAGCGACATGATGAAACCGGGCGTGCAATAGCCACACTGAGATCCGAAGTTGTCGACCATTGCCTTTTGGATCGGATGCAACTGCTGGAGTCGCGTCGCTGCGTCGGCGCCTGGGTCTGGGCACGGCGATCCTGCGGCCGCGGGTCTGCAACCCGCGACGCCTTCAACTGAAATAATTTCGCGGCCGCTCATCAAGGGGAGAGGAACGAGACAACTGTTGATAGCTCGGAAACAACGTTTACCGCGGGCATCGCGATCGACGATCGCGACCGAGCAGGCGCCGCAATCGCCTTCCGCGCAACCCTCCTTGGACCCGGTGAGACCGGAGGCGCGCAACCATTCGAGCAGAGTGGTATTGGGCGAAACTGAATCGACGCGGACGGGCTGGCCGTTTAGTCGAAACTCGATCGCACTCATTACCAGGGAGTGCAGGCCGCTGGCCTGCAGTTCGCGGTCGCCTGCCAGAAACCGTCTTTGCGTGTTTTTTGAACGATGGGAGACGGCAGCCAGCACTCCCCAATCCGCTGAATCGGGAAGATCATTTCTGAGTTCGCCGGTTCTGGAGAATTTTCAGGAACGAACGGGAACGCAGGTCGTCGAGCGAGAGACCGGTGGCGAGCGCTTCTTCTTCCGTGATTGCGCCACAGGCGATACCGCGCAGAAAGAAGTTGAGCAGGCCCTGGCCGGTGGCGGCGTCATCGAAGACATCGCCAAAGAGGGAGGCGAGCGCGGCTTTCTCAACAAAAGTCTTCAAGCGCCCCGAAGCACTGCTCAAGCCGTCGAGGAAAAAGGAATAAACCGCAGCGTATCGAGTGACAAATTGCGCCGGATGGAGGTCCCAGCCCTGATAAAAGCCGTTCCGGAGCGAATGCATGTTGTCGTCGAAACCCAGGCGCCACGCGGTCTGAACGCTCTCGCGATTCTGGCGCAGCTGATCGTCCGTGAGGGGTCTGCCTTCGGCGGGCCGATGCGGACCCGCCGGCAGAATGTTGGTGGCGCCATCGGAGAGATGAATGCCGGTTCCGGCCAGAGAAACCAGCATCACCTGCCGGGCGAAGTCGCACGAAGGATGGCCCATGGCCTGATAGGCGGCCGTGATTCCCGCGGAAGCGGTGTAATCGTAAACGCCGAAATGGACGCTGCGGCACCGCCCCTCAGCTGCATCGATGAGTGAGCCGAGGGCTACCTCGCCGCGCTGATTAATGATGGCCTGCGGAGTTTCGATCATCGGTTCGATTTTTAAAGATCCTGCCGGTAATTCGTTTCGCTCCTCCAGAATCTCAAAGAATCGAACCGCGGCGCCAACCTGCTCCGGGAGCTGGATCTTCGGCACGGTGATAACAAAGTTGTCCGGAAGTGCGCCCCCGGTTTCGCCGAGTAACGCCGTGATGAAAATGTCGAGCGTGCGGAGACTGCGCACCCGCAGATCCTCGCTCAGCGGCTTGATGCGAATGCCGATGAATGGAGGAAGGGAATTCTGTTTCAGGCCTCGCGCCACTTCGGCCGCGCTCGAAGCCGCGTGTCCATCCTCCTCTGCATCCGGCCGGTTGCCATATCCGTCCTCGAAATCGAGCCGGAAATCTTCGACCGGTTCGCGTCGGAGTTTTTCGACGACGCGATCGTAAACTTTTTGCGCGAGCCTTTCGTTGACGGCGGTGCCGAGAACACCCGCCAGAACTTTCGCGTCGGGTGCGTACTCCTGAAGAGATCGGAGGGCGACGGCGCCCAGTTTTTGCGGCGTATCGGCCTTGAACAAATGGGCCCCCCCATAAACGGTGTGCACGGCCTGGCGGCGGTTCGATTCGCCCGGGTAATGGCGCATGAACGCCTTGTTTGCGTCGCTCAAGGCGGCGCTGATCTTCTCGCTCTCGTCAGGGTGAAGACTGGTTTGTGGCGCCATACGAGCAGGAGCCTATCTGGAGCTGCGTCGCTGTGCGAAGCGTAGATTCACGCGCGGAATCAGGAAACGGGAAGCCGCCCACTCGCCCTGGCAGGGCTCCGGCGTGGCAGGCAGGGCGGCTGCTCCAGAGAAGAAGTTCACGATAAATCCGGCCGCACCAGTCGGCCCATTGGCAGGGGCGCAAACCTACCATTCTCGTAAATCATTTGTCCGCGCAAAAATGTCCGGCGGACGCTGCCGCGCAATTTCCGGCCCGCGTACGGACTCTGGGGGTGACGGTAATGAAGGGATTCCGGTCTAACAATTTCTTCCGCTCTCAAGTCTACCAGGTTGAAGTCCGCGTCTTTTCCGACGGCGATCGCTCCTTTTGCGTGCATTCGGAAACGTGCGGCCACATCTCTACTCGTCAGGCGGCAAATCTCGCCCGGCGAAATTTCCGCATTGATTAACAACGGCAACAGGTGCTGACAACCGGAAATGCCGCCCCAGACATCGAAAAAGTTTTCGCTCCGTTTCCTTTCCGGCGGCGACGGGGAATGATCCGAACCGATCGTGGTGATGTCCGATAGGCGCTCGCGGAGCTGGCGTTGCTCGTCGCTTGAGCGGAGAGGAGGCGCGCATTTGGCGAGCGCGCCGAGCGATTCCATATCGTGCTCCGTCAGCACCAGATAATGGGGACAGGTTTCGCAGGTCACATCGATCCCGCGCGCGCGGGCCTGGGCGACGACCACGACTCCACTCCCGCAGCTCACGTGCACGATGTGCAAACGGCAGCCGGTTTCCTCCGCAAGATCGATCGCGCGGCGGATTGCCTCGAGTTCGGCGGCGATGGGTCTTGAACCGAGGTAATCGCGGATTTCATTTTTGCCCGCAGCGCGGGCGGCTTCGGTGAGCGTGCTGGTTATTTCTTCCGACTCGGCATGGACGGCGACGAGAAGGCCGAGTTCCGCGGCGCGTTGCATTCCGTCATGCAACGTCGTGGCGTTCACCGAGGGAAAATCTTCGATTCCACTGTTGCACATGAAAGCTTTCAGACCCACGACGCCGCAATCGCGGAGCGCTTCGAGCTGCTCGAGATTCCCGGGAACCAGTCCACCCCAGAGCCCGAAATCGACAAGCGAACTCACCTCGGCCGCGGCGCGTTTCAGCTCAAAGTTCTCTCGATTTGTCGTGGGCGGATGCGCGTTAAGCGGCATCTCGAACACGGTCGTCGTTCCACCAGCGGCCGCAGCGCGCGAACCGGTGCCGAAACCTTCCCAGTCGGTTCGGCCCGGCTCATTGAAATGAACGTGCGCGTCGATGACGCCCGGAAAAATGGTCAGATGGCGGGCGTCGATCTCAGACGCTGCGGAACCGGGCAGGTTCGGTCCCAGAGCAACGATTCTCCCTTCGCTAATGCCGATGTCTTGCTCGCCCCGAATGAGCAGATCGAAATCACTCATTATAAGGATGACGAAATCCGAATGACCAATGACGAAGGAGTGACAAAGCCAGAATGATGAGAAAAGGCTCTTATTCGACCTTCGTTATTGGCCCCGTTGTTCCCCACACGCGCAGCCGACTGACGCCGCCGTCGGGATAGATGTTCAACCGGAGATGGGTGCAATCTTCGATCGGAGATAGTTCCTTCTCGAAGAAGTGGCGAGTGTCCCCCTGCAATTTGGTTTTCGGAAGGATTTCGCTCCAGAGTGTCTCCGAACTCGTGAGGTCGTCCGTTGATGCGCCGGACGCGGAGCATCCTTCGATCGAACACAGGTCGGGGTAGTTTCCCTTGAAATGGTTGGTGTCGACTTCGATTTTTCGGATCGTCCCCGGCGAGCCGAGTTTCAAGATAATCCAGTCGTATCCGGGTCCGCGTCGGCGTTTCGTGTCCCACCCGTCGCCCATGTTCTCGGAACGGCCGGGCATGATGAGGTTGTCCATGGAACTAAAAAACATGTCGCTGCAAGCGAGGGGGATTCCGCCGTTTTCGACCGCGGCGAGATCGACCACTTCGCCGGGCTTCAGTCTGCTCCAGTCGGGAGTCACGATGCCGTAGACACGGAGGCGGGCCACGCCGCCGTCCGGGATGATATTCATCCGGATATGAGTCCAGCTCTGGTCGCTTGCGATCGTAAACAGGTTTTGTGATCCAGGATTCAAGGGGGATCGGGCCAGGATCTGCGTCCACGAAAGTCCCTCGACTGCGGCGGCATCGGTCGGGAAACCATTCGTCGGGCAGAGCGCGTCAATCGAAGCGAACGGGGGATGATTCCCGAGGAAATGGTTCGTATCGATGTCGACCTGTTTGATGATGCCACGAAGGCCCAGCTGAATCACACACCAGTCGTGGCCCGGAGTGCGGCGGCGGCGGGTTTCCCATCCATCCATCCATCCATTTGCCGCGGTCGGTGTACTTATCAGCGATGAAAATTCCCCGGCCGGGTTTTAGGAGGTTTTCCTTCTCCGCGAAAAATTCGTCGTTCGCGAGGAGAGTGGTGCCGCCGACGCGGGCCGCGGCGAGGTCGACGAGACCCACCGGCGGAGATAAGGACAAATCGCTTGTGCTCATGCCACCGCCGGAAGGTCCAAATCCCAAACCCCAAATCCCAGGGAAATCTCAAATCTCCAAACTGGAAGGGAGCGCCCCGCCGGGCGCGAGATCCGGGATTTGGATATTATTTGGGTTTTGGGCATTCGGATTTGGAAATTTCGCCCGGTGGGGGGATTCAGCTTCCTCGATAGGTGCTGTAAGACCAGGGCGAGACAAGCAGGGGAACGTGATATTTGGCCGCGGCGTCTGAGATAAGGAAGCGGACCGGAACTCGATCGAGGAAGCGTCGCTCGTCGAAATAATCGCCGACGTGAAAGATGAGCTCGTAATTGCCGGCCTTCATTTCTCCGCCCGTTAGCAAGGGCGCATCGGTGCGGCCGTCGGCATTCGTCTCCACGCTTTTCAACAGTTTCGATTGATCGATCGACCAGAGTTCGATCTTCATTCCACCGGCGGGAATTCCACGCATCGTATCGAGCACGTGAGTGGTGAGTTGGTTCATCCGGGTAGAGCACGCGTCTCGCGTGGTGGTTTCGGTGTCTCGCCGAAACGAACTTTCCTTGAAGCTTGGTAACATAGCTCGAGTTGGGACCGCAATGAAAGTTCGTCGGCTCGACACGCCCCGACCAACGCGTAAGACGCGCGCGCTACCCAGAGGTTCGACAGGCGACGCTTCATTTGATGAGATCGCGTAAACGCAGCTCGGCGATTTTGGATATTTCCCGTAAGGCGGTTTCCATCTCCGCCTCGCGCGAATTGCGCAGACGAACGGGAAACGCCTGCGCGATCGCTTCTTTTTTATTCAATCGGGCGCAGATTACGAAGGGAAATCCGAAACGTTGCCGATACTGGCGGTTGTATTCTCGAAACTGTTTCGCTTCGCCGGCGGTGGCATCCTTGAGCCCGGCGCGGGCCTGTTCCGATTGGGACGCGGCGGTGAGGTGGGCGTCCCCGATCAAATCCGGATGCGCGCGAATGAGAGATAATTTTTCGTCAACGCTCGCTTTCCGGACGGTGGCGACGAGGGCGACGTGGAGAGCCTCAAGCGATGGGAAGGGGCCCTCCGACGCAGTCCGCGCCGCGACCCAGGGCGAGTGTTCGAAGACCGGCCCGACGAGGCGGGTGAATTCTGCGCCCTCGAGCGCATTCAATTCCGCGAGCTTTGGCATCGCGTTATCGCATTAAATGAATTAACCGTGAGGCGCAATGGCGAAACTGACCGGTCATCGTTATGGCAAGGCGCGGGTGCGGGTAATGAAGATTCTGCGCAAGGGTCCGCTCCACACCCTGAAGGACCTTGAGGTGGCGGTCTACCTGAAGGGAGATTTCGCTTCGTCCTACACGAGCGGCGATAACAGCAAAGTGGTCGCGACGGACACGATCAAGAATACGATCAACGTTTTCGCAAGGCAGCATCTCGAAGAGGAGATCGAACGATTCGGACTCATTCTGGCGGAGCATTTCATCACGCGTTACGAACAGGTGCGCGAGGTGGAAATCGAGATCCTGGAGCGCCCATGGAAACGCCTGACGGTGAACGGTGAACCGCATCCGCATTCGTTCGCCGCCGGAAGCGAAGCCCGAATGTTTGCGAGCGTAACCTGGAGCGAGACCGGAAAAACGATCCGCTCCGGAATCCGCAACCTGTTGATTCTCAAATCAGCCGGCTCCGGTTTCGAAAATTATCCCCGGGATGAATTCACCACCTTGCCTGAAACGGCTGATCGGATTTTGGCGACGTCCTTCAGCGCGACCTGGACGTTCAAAGATCAGCCGGATCATTACGGCCAGGCGAACGACGCGATCCTGAGCGCGATGCTGAAGATGTTTGCGAACAGCTACAGTCCGTCCGCGCAAACCACCCTGTTTCAGATGGGCGAAGCCGCGCTCGCGGCGTGTCCCGAGATTTCGAAACTCGACCTCGCGATGCCGAACAAACATTGTCTGCTCATCAACCTCGCGCCGTTCGGTCTCGAGAATAAGAACGAGGTCTTCGCTCCGACCGACGAACCGCATGGAGATATCCAGGCGACCGTGATGCGTGATTAAATGTGGAATGTGAGATGACGGATGAAATCGTTACTGAACTGATCGCGGCCCGCGAGGCGCGCAAGCCTTTTGCAGTCGTCACGGTAGCGGCTACTTCCGGCTCGGTGCCACGGGCCGCGGGATCGAAGATGTTGGTCTACGCCGATGGCCAAAGCAGCGGAACTATCGGTG
>JBBRMO010000043.1:0-10338 GCA_038230815.1 Chthoniobacterales bacterium | reverse complement strand
GACGCGCCGATCTTGTTCTTGGATCCAGAATGGCCTATGCCATCGCGGGTGGGATGCCCATTTACAAGAGACTTTCGAATCATTTCCTTACCTGGTGCGAAAACAAGGTTTTTGGACTCAAGCTCTCCGAGTACCACACCGGTTTCCGCGCTTTTCGCCGGAGCCTGCTCGAAACCACGCCGTTCCTTCTTAACTCAAACGACTTCATCTTTGACCAGGAGATCGTGGCCCAGGCGGTTTGGTTTGGCGCGCGGCTCGAAGAAATTTCGGTGCCGCATCGTTACTTTCCCGAAGCGAGCACGATCGGTTTCGCTCGATCCGTCCGTTACGGACTCGGCGTTCTTGCCTTGCTGGCGACTTTTCTCTTAAACCGAAAAGGCCTTATGACCTCCCGGATGTTTCGCCCCCTGCATCATGCTTATGCTGAGATTCCGGCCGACAGACCTGTTGCCTGAGATTCTGCCATGCTAGCTCTTCTCTATCTCGGCCTTGCCACCTATCTCGGCGACCAGATTTGCCGCCGTTGTTTTCGTTTTGGGTCGGTCGCGCAGCGCGGCGCTACCGCCATTCTCATCGGCCTCCTCTTTAGCTCCTGGTTCACCTACCTGGCGGCCTGGCTCTTTAAGCGGACGGCGCGCCCTCTTCTCTGGGCGGATCTCTGCTTCTTCGCCGGCGCCGCGGCCGTAATCTGGATTGTTCGGCGACGAGGACCGCGCGGGATAGTCTCGGGGGGGCAGTTCATTCAGCCCCGGGTCCCCGGCTCCGCCTTGTGGGACTGGATAACTCTCGCTGCGTTCCTCGCCGTCGCCTGTTGGATGATGTTTGCCACTCTCGACTACAAGAACGGGACGTTACTGATCGGCAACAACGAATGGAGCGACTTTGGACCGAACACTGCGATCATCCAAAGCTTTGCGGTAGGTCACAACTTTCCCACTCAGTACCCGCACTTCTCGGGCGAGACCATTCGTTATCACTTCCTGTTTTATTTCCAGGCGGGGAATCTCACCTTCCTCGGCCTGAACCTCGCCTGGAGCCTCAACCTGTTAAGTATCGTTACCCTCGTCTCGATGCTCGCGCTGGTGATGGCACTGGGGCAATCCCTCTTTCAATCGCGCACCGTGGGCCGCCTCGGTGCCGCCCTCTTCTTTTTCCACGGGACCCTCAGCTTCCTCTCTTTTCTTCGTTCCCAGCCGTCGATCGCGGCCGCCTTCCATTCGATCCTGGGACTAAAGGATTTTCTGCCGTCCGGCTACCCTTATCGGGGTGAGCTCTGGGGTATCTGGACCCAGGTTGTTTTTCTCAATCAACGCCACTTCGCAAGCGGGGCCGGAATTCTTCTCATCATCCTGCTCTTCCTGATCGATCGTTACCGCCAGCATTCCGAGGGAAAAGCGTTACTTTCTGCTTCGCCAAGGGAGACCTCGTTAACGCTGGCGCGCTGGATGCCCAGCCCTGTCCGGGAACCGTCTTCCATGGTTCCGGGAGAAGAAGGGACGCTCCCACTTGAAAAGGTGATTTGGCCGGACCCCGTTCCAAAGGCTTCTTTCTCCACCGGGGTGAAGAAGGCTTTTGGCGCGGTTATCGTTTTCGACAAAAGTTTTGTGTTCGCGGGTTGCATCCTGGGCTTGCTCCCTTTTTGGAACGCCCTTGTCTTCACCGCCTGCTTCGCGATCCTGGCCGGCCTGTTCCTGCTCTTCCCCTGTCGAAGACAAATGGTGGCGATGGGATTAACGACTGCGTTGATAGCTCTCCCGCAGCTGTTGATTCTTCATGCAGGCGGCGCCCAGACTTCTACTCACCCGTTTCTCCACTGGGGATACATCATCGACCAGCCCACCGTGTCGGCTGTCCTCAGGTATATCGGATTTTCCTTTGGCCTGAAACTAGGCCTGGTGGCTGTGGCTCTCATCTTCGCCGCTGACCTTCCTCGCCGTTTCTTCCTAACTCTTTGCACACTGTTTGTCATGACGTTCTGTCTTGAATTAAGCATCGAGACTCTCGCGAACCATAAATACCTCAACATCTGGCTGATCATCAGCAACCTCTTTGTCGCTTATGGCGTCTGGCGGCTCTGGCTTATCCGACCCAAATGGTTACGCCTTATTTTCAGGCCGGCGGCGTTCCTGGTTACGGCCGGAATTGTTCTGGGCGGCGCGATTGACCTGTTTCCGATCCATAACTGTTACGCCATTCAGATGAAGTATGGCGGAGATCCTTTGGTCAAGTGGCTCTGGGAGAATACCAAACCGCGCGATGTCTTTCTCAGCGACCGTTTCGTGAATCATCCGATTCTCCTGGCCGGTCGCCCCATATTTTATGGCTGGCCTTCGTTTTCCTGGAGCGCGGGGTACGATACGACCAAACGCGACAACGAGTACAAACAACTCTTCGAAAGCACCGATCCCTATGCCGTGTTTCGTCTGCTCCAAAAGCATAAAATTGCCTATGTGGCCATCGACGACGGTGTGCGCCGCGGCGAATTCATCAAGCGCCCAAATGAGGAGCTGTATTCGTTGAACTTTCCGAAGGTCTGGGAGGATAAGACCAACCAATACGGCGGGCTGATTATCTACAAGGTCCCGAACCCGCCACCAAAAGAACTAAAGCGGCCGGATCCCGGACACCTTGCCAGGCTTCTGCTCCAGATACCCCCCGTGACGATGTTTCAAGGCGGCAAAGGCGCAGGCAGGGGCCAGTTCGATTTTCCACGTGGTATCTCCACAGATCGCTCGGGAAACATTCTCGTCGCAGACACCAACAACGCGCGGATTCAAAGATTTTCACCGAGCGGCGTTTTCCTGGACACGTTTGGTAGTAATGGACGAAACCCAGGTGAATTCATCGAACCGAATGGCATCGCCGTGGACAGCAAGGGCAACATTTACGTGGCTGATGTCAGCAACCACCGGGTCCAGAAGCTGAGCAGCGACGGCAGATTCATCTCCCAATGGAAAGGACCCGCACCCGGCTTTTATGGGCCGCGCGATATCTGGGTGACACCCGACGATTTTGTTTATGTTGTCGATCAAGGCCGATCCCGGATCGTGAAGTTCGATTCGAACGGGAATGTCCTCGCGGCCTGGGGAACGCAAGGCTCGCGTGACGGAGAATTCGACGAACCAACGGCCGTGGCCGTCGACTCAAAGCGGGAGCGCGTCTACGTCGCGGATCCACATCACCGGCGCATTCAGGTTTTTGATACGAGCGGCAAGTTCGTTTCGAAGTGGACGGTAGACGATTGGCAAGCCAGCGGCTGGTCCTTTCAAGACCTATGGTTCGATCCGCAAACGGACAGGCTCTATGCCATCAGTCCTACAACCGACGAAATCCTTGTGTTCGACCCTACTGGAACCAAGATTGCGACCCTGAAACCAAAGGCGCCTTCCAAACTGGAGGGAGCATCCGGTCTCACTCTCCTGAACGGCAAACTTTATGTCCTTTGCGCCTTTGCCGACCGGGTGATGACGGTCGACCTGGAAGTTAAGTAGAAACACCAGGTCTCATAGCCATCTCGAGCGCGGTGGCCGCCCGTTCTGTCGCGGCGAATCGGATCTGCAATCCGGCCAATCCCGCGGCGGCAGGACTGTAACTACAGCGTGAGATCTTATTAAGGTGATGCGGAGTATGTCCGGGACCTGGCTTAGGAATGAGGAGGCGGAGCCTTATCAGTCTCCGTTGCCTGACTCACGAGGTAACGCGGCCGGCCCTTAACCTCCCTGTAAATGCGCGCGAGGTATTCACCGATTATGCCGAGACTGATCATCAGACAACTACCGATGATAAGCTCGAGAAGAATGACCGTGGCAAAGCCGCTAACCGCACGCCCGGCCAGCTTCAAATAGAGGGTCTGCCCGCCCAGGAACATGGAAAACACCAGGAAGACACCCCCGGCAAATGTAACAAACTGCAAAGGCATGGAGGAGAAGGCCGTAATGCCGGTAATCGCAAGTTTCAGGCGCTTAAAGGAAGACCAGGTTGATTGTCCACCTGAGCGGCGAGCCACCTCGAATGGAATCTGCACGGTCGTAAAACCCATCCAGGCGGTCATCCCCCGGAAGAAAACATTTCGTTCTCCCATCCTGAGCCAGGCGTCCACAACCTTCCTACTCATGAGCTTGAAGTCCGACGCTCCTTTGAAATCGAATCCGGAAAGTTTTTCCAGGATGGAGTAGAAAAGAACCGCCCCGATCCTGTTCGACAGAGATTCCTCACCCCGGGTCCGCTTCACCGCCTGGACAACATCGGCTCCGCTCGCCTGCCACATGCGGATTAATTCGGGGAGCAAGGAAGCCGGATGCTGGCCATCGCCGTCCATGACGATAACCGCAGCCCCACGCGCTTTTTCCAGACCCGCACACAGGGCCAGCTCTTTTCCGAAGTTCCGACTCAATCGGAATCCACGAACCGCGGGGGACGAATTCGCTTCCTGGAGGATGAGAGGCCAGGTGTTATCGGAAGAACCGTCGTCGACCAGAACCAGTTCGTAGGAAACGGGGCTGACACTTAGCGCCTGGCGAACGGAGGCCAGGAAGATCTGGAGAGCCCCTGCTTCCTGAAAGACAGGGATAACCACCGAAACCAAAATATTATCAGCAGGAGTATCAACCATGTGAGACGCGACCATACACAGCTACCGTTGTCGCGGGCACCCAAACGTTAACCCGGTCGACAGGGCGCGGCAGGGAGAGCCCGAACTTCGCGGCGAGAAGGCCGAGAGGAAACGCGTGAGGATACGGCAATCTGCGCACGTCAGCCAGCCCAGCCCCAGCCAAAAGTTTTCTGAGGGAATTAAAGTCGAAATAGACCACATGCTCCGGGACCTTGAACGAGGGCCAGCGCCGTCCCATGAGTTTCCGTAACCCTCCACCAATGTCCGGGGTAGCCAGGACAACGGATCCACCCGGCTTAACGCGGGTCACCAGTTCGCGGACAAATCGGACAGGCTCATAAATGTGTTCGATCACCTGAATAGCCACGGCGCAGTCGAACGATCCGTCGCCAGGAAGTTGCTCGATTCCCCCGACGAAAACCTCGGCGCCAGTCACACGAGCGCGGGCGGCACCATCCTCGGAAAACTCCGTCCCCGTTCGACGCCGGAAATAGGGCCGCGCTTCGTCCAGCAAATAGCCGTAACCACAACCAACTTCGAGAAGATCGCCACCTGTCATCCCTCGCCGCGCGAGATTCCGGAGGAGCGATTTGAAAGTGGCTCGCAAGGAAGGTTCCTGATCGAGATAGCTCGTATCGGCATACCCCGAACTTCCGCCTTCGAAATAGGCCGGTTCACGATAAACCTGATGCATCGCTGGCTCGGTCAACCGTGGATAGAGATATTGGCCCCCGCAGTCCTGGCACCGGGCCACTTTGTAACTGTCCGATAATTCACACGAAAATTCGCGCCGCGCGCTCCGGCAAAGAGGACAGGCCGGATACTCGAAATTTGCGAGGGCCGCTTCGGGAGAAGTTTCGGTCATGTGATCCCCGGGTTCCATCCTCACTTCTTCTTAAATACCTCGACAGCGTTCCACGCCTCATCCGGCGGTTTCTCCTCGTATTCAAGCGAGCGCTCCAGGTACATCTTGGCCAGCGCATCGTCCGGATAGAACTCGAGAAACTGCGAGAAGAGGATCCTGGCCTGCGTAAAATCGCGGTCGCGGAATTTTCGAAAGCCCTTCTCGTAGGTCTCGAGCCGCTGGAGAAATTCCCGGTCGCTGCTCTCCTTCCGGGCGCCAATCAAAGCAAAGATTTCCACCGGCTGCGTTTTCCCTTTTACCTGGACGAGCGCCACGCTCCGCAGATCGAACTCATCGCGAATCAATTCCGCGGCCCGCCCCCCCACCAGGATATCCACGGGATAGGTTCGCGTCAGCGCCTCGAGGCGGGACGCCAGGTTAACCGCATCGCCGATCACCGTCGGATCCGCTTTTTCCTGCGAACCGATGTTGCCGCCCAGGACATCGCCCTGATTAATCCCAATGCCAATATGGAACGGCGCGGTGCCTTCGGCCGCCCATTTTTGATTGAGCGCTTTCAACTCACGCCGCATGGCCAGGGCGGCGCGGGTACAGGCCTTCGCATCTTCTGCCACCCCGCGACTACTGACATTTCCCCACACCGCCATGACAGCGTCGCCGATAAATTTATCGAGCGTCCCATTGTTCTCGAAGACCGCGACCGTCATGTGGCTGAGGTATTCGTTCAGCTGTGCCACGAGTTTTTCGGGGTCGGCCCTCTCCGTCAACGAGGTGAACCCGACGATGTCCGAAAACAGGATCGTGACTGGCAGGCGCACCCCCCGGAGGCTGCTGTAAAAGCTGTCGGGATTCTCAAGGATTTCCTTCACAAGATTCCGCGAAACGTAACGCTCCAGGGTGCGCCGGGTGCGGTTCTTTTCCATGCGCTCCAGCACAAACTCGAACCCTAACGAAAGAATACCCCCACTTAGGAAAGCGGACACGACCGGGACCACCACCACCAGGAGACCGACGCGGTCATAAGCCACCCGCGCGAACCCGAGATAACCGGCCGCCAGGCCGAGGAGCGCAATCAGGCAGACCAGCGGCCGTCGCACAAAAGCGATCAGCACGCCAGCCAGGATTCCACCGCCGAGAACGAGGATCAGATCGGTTCGCTCGGAAGTGTTTTGAAGGAATTCATTGCCGAGCGTGGCCGCGATAACGTGAAGATGCAGGGCCGGTCCTGGGAGGTCCGGAGTAAGAGGGGTCGCGACGACATCATGAGCCACCTTGGTGGAGGCGCCGACGATGACAATCTTGTCCTTAAAGAAAGCGCCGTTTCCGTAGTTGGCCTGCCAGAGTTTGGGGTCGAAGATTTCGTAGATCGACCGCGCAGGGTAAGCGTTGACTTCGCCGAATCGGAATTGATGGAGCCGGAAGTCGAGCGGCAGTTCGGCGCCCTGTTGCAGTTTTTCCATCACCCGAGTGGACATCGAATAGTAAACCTCCTGGCTCGGATGCGGAGGGAGGCCCACCAGGAGGCGGTCCGACAGATTATAAAACACGGATCGGACTTTTTGATCGAGCGGATCCGGGAAAAAAATCACGTATCCGACGCGATCGTCCTGGAGTTGTGGCGCAGGGATAAGGTTTGTATTGGGCATGACGAATTTCATCCCGTGCTCCCCATCGAAATTCGCGCCCAGGACGACACGATCGCGATAACGGTCAATGGCGGCGCGGAAGAGCGGATCGCCTTCGTTTGGAAAGTTAAAGACCAGATCGAACATGACGACGCGAGCTCCGGAATCGAAAAGCCGATCGAGGAGGAGAGCCCAGACTTCGCGAGACCACGGCGGCGGCCGTTCGGCCATCAACTGCAGGCCGCGGCTGGCCGCGAGTTCCTCCGGCAGGAAGGACGAGGGATCTTGCGAGGCTTCGTCTATCCCCAGGAACACCAGATCGGAACGCGTCGCGGTTTTGCGACCTTCGCGTTCAAGAAAATCCTGGTAGTTTTGTTCCTGTCGCCACACCGCCGAAAGAAAGGGGACGTCCGGAAAAAAATGGACCCCGATAATCACGCAGGTACAGAGGGCGCAGATCGCCGCGACCACAATCCTTCGATGTCGACCCATCCAGTGCACGCGCCGATTTTAGAAGTCGGGTTGGGTTCGGCCAATGCAATTCTGGTGCTTCCGATGGGGAAGGGGCCTTTGTGGAGGACGAGAAATCAGTTGTGATTCGGGAAGGCTTCGCTAGTTTTCCGGCCCGCGAACGCCGATGCGTCGCGTCGATCTGCCCATCTGATCCCGCCAAGCGGGACCGAATCAGCGAATGAGGTCGGGCAGATCATTAACCAAAAGAACAATTCGCTGAAAGAAGGAGTCCGAAGAAATTCGGGCTGAAATAAAATGCCAAGAGCTACCAATGCTCCCGCCAGCCGGGAGCGACGCAAACGCGTCCTCGATCAGGCCAAGGGTTTCCGCGGCCGCCGTTCCAAACTTTTCCGTTACGCGAAGGACGCGATGATGAAGGCCAAGTATTGGTCGTATCGCGATCGTAAAACGCGCAAGCGCACTTTTCGTTACCTTTGGATCCAGCGACTGAACGCCGCCGTCCGCGCCCAGGGCCTCACTTACAGCCGTTTCGCCGAGGGCTTAAAGGCGGCGAACATTGGGCTTGATCGCAAGATCCTCTCCGATCTCGCGATCACGGATGAAGTCGCGTTCAAAGGAATTGTCGAGCAGGTGAAAACCGCGCTCACAGAGAAGAACAAAGCGAAAAAAGCGGCGTAGATCCGCTTCCGTTTTGGGGGGGCGAGCGCACCGCTTGCTTCGGACAACGGCAGGCGACGCGCCTATCCTACAATTCAGAATTGGACGTTCGAGGCCGGACGTTGAACACTCGTCTTCCGATGTCTCACGAGCTGGAACAACTGCGCGACGCCGCCCTCATCGAGATCGGCGGAGCGGTCGATGAGCAAATTCTCGAAGCCACGCGGCTCCGCTACCTCGGGCGCGCCGGGAGCATCTCGGCCTGGGCGGACCGGATGAAATCCCTCAGCAAGGAGGAGAAGCCGGTCGTGGGGAAGCTGCTCAACGAAGCGCGGACCTCCGTGACCGCGGCGATTGCGGAAGCCGCGGATCGTCTCCGCGCCGCGAAGGAAACGCGGGAACTGGCCGATATCGATATTTCACTGCCGGGCGTCGCCTCGGAGCTCGGCAGCCTGCATCCCCTCACCCAGATGCTCGACCGCGGGATCAGCATTTTTCGACGGATGGGTTTCGCGCTCGCCGAAGGTCCCGATGTCGAGACGGAATGGCATTGCTTCGACGCGCTGAATACCGCGCCGGACCATCCGGCCCGCAACGAACAGGACACTTTTTACCTGCCCGACGGCCGGTTGCTCCGCACCCACACTTCCACCGTCCAGATTCGCACGATGGAAAACGCGCCGCCGCCGATCCGCGTGATCGCGCCTGGAGCGGCTTATCGACGCGACGAAGTGGACGCCACCCATAGCGCGCAATTCCATCAGATCGAAGGACTCTACGTCGACGAGAAGGTCAGCATCGGGGACCTGAAAGGGACGCTGGAATTTTTTCTTCACGAACTGTTTGGCGCGGAGGCGCAGGTCCGTTTTCGGCCGCATTATTTCCCGTTTACGGAACCGAGCTTCGAGATCGATGTGAAATCGAAGGCGCTGAGAGGCGGCGAAAAATGGCTGGAGATGTGCGGCTGCGGGATGGTTCACCCCGCGGTGTTCGAGCAGATAAATTCTGCGCGCGGCGATACCGCCTACGATCCTGAAAAATGGAGTGGATTCGCCTTCGGGCTGGGGATGGATCGCCTCGCGATGATCCTGTTCGGCATTCCTGATCTCCGCTATTTCGCGGCGAATGACCTGCGCTTTCTGAAGCAATTTGCCTCATGAAATTCTCCATTAACTGGCTGCGCGAATTTGTGGATTTGCCGTCGAGGGTCGAGGAGCTGGCGGAGTTGCTCACGCTCGCCGGGATCGAGATCGAAGGGATCGAAAAGCGAGGCGCGAATTTCGATCACGTCGTCGTCGCCCAGATCAATTCCTCGATTCAGCATCCGAACGCGGATCGCCTGAGCGTCTGCCAGGTTGACGATGGCAGCGGTCAACCACGTCAGATCGTCTGCGGCGCGAAGAATTACAAAGTGGGGGACAAGGTTCCTCTCGCTCTTCCGGGAGCCGTCCTGGTGAACGATTTGAAAATCAAACCGAGCAAGCTCCGTGGGGTCGAGTCCCAGGGAATGCTGTGCAGTCCGAGCGAGCTTGGTTTGTCGGCTGACGGCGACGGACTTCTGATTCTGTCGCCCGAGGCAAAAATCGGCGAACCGATCGCGTCGCTTTTTCCGGAGGACACGATCCTGGATGTCGAGATCACTCCGAATCGCGGAGATCTGCTGAGCCACTTCGGATTGGCGCGCGAGATTGCGGCGCTCACTGGAGCCGCAACGCCCGCGTCACGGACGGTAACCCGCAATGACGCCAATCCACCGGGCCAGAGACGTGCCAGCTCCATTCAGATTTCCGCGCCTAACGAATGTCCGTTCATCTCGTTTCGGAAGGTCGGGAACATCACGGTGGGTCCAAGCCCGCACTGGCTGCGCTCGAAACTGGAAGCGGTCGGCCTCCGCTCCATCAACAACATCGTCGACATCTCCAATTTCGTGATGCTTGAGCTCGGTCAGCCCACCCATGCATTCGACGCTGACAAACTGAAGGGCGAAATCATGGTCCGCCTCGCGCGCGAAGGCGAAACATTTCTCGCGCTCGACGGCAAGACCTACACCCTTAGTTCACGAAATCTGGTCATCGCGGACCAGGAACGCGTTGTCGGCATCGGCG
>JBBRMO010000042.1:0-10462 GCA_038230815.1 Chthoniobacterales bacterium | reverse complement strand
CCGCGCACGATCAACATGACGCCTTTCTCCTTGGTCACTTCCACGGAGGTGAGCGTTAGCTTCATCGTGCTGCCCTTGTCGTCCCTGACGTCCACGTTTACCTCGACCACATTCATGCCGTTCAACGTCGTCTTCGTGTCCTTATAGGAATCGAAGTCGGGCTTTACCTTCAGCAGCCGAAGGCCTTGTCATTCGAAGGCCCGAGCATGTCGGGGCGGGTCGTAATCACGTTGACGAGGACGCTGTCATCGTCGGCGCTGGCCGTGATCATATCGTCGCTCACGCTCGTTTTCCAGCCCTCTGGGAACGTGATGGCAGCGACTGGTTTGTCCTCCGGAATTTTCAGCACGTCAGCAAAAACGGGGACTGCAAATGAAAGAGCGAGCAGCAGGCAGGCGGTGGCGGTTTTCATATGTCTCGATGGCTTATCGCTCCTTCCACTGATTGCAATGAAATTTTCGCGCCCGAAGCCGCATCGCGAATCAAGCATCGGTGCCGGACTATTGCTCGACGCTGGACGAGGCTCCGTGCAGATTCGGAAGATGAAACCGCTTTCAAAATTCGTCAGTCTTCACCCTTATTTTAAGGTTCATCCGGGGAAGCTCGACATCTTCAAGGCGGGATTTCCGGCTTTCCTTGAGAAGACGGCGAGCGAAGAGAAAAATCTCTTCTACGAATTCACCGTCAACGGTGATGAAGTTTTCTGCCGTGAGGGTTACGCGGATGCTGAAGGTCTCCTCGCGCATCTGGACAATGTCGGCGCGCTCCTCGCGGAAACGCTCAAGATTTCTGATCTAATCCGCCTGGAAGTTCACGGCCCGGCGGCGGAACTCGACAAGCTGAGACAGCCCCTGGCGCATCTCAAACCGGCGTGGTTCACGCTTGAGGCGTGAAACGCTGAAAAGCTGAAAAGCTGAAATGCGGAGGTCGGAACCAAAGAAAAAAAAAGACAACTCCGAAGAGTCGCCCTTTTCTAAAACCCGACTGAGCGGGGCGCGAAAACTACGGTTCGGTGGTGGCGGTTGAGCCGTCGGCTTTGCTCCAGAAAAGATTGTAGGCGTCGATAATACCGACATATTTTGCGACGAACGCGTTGATTTCCGGCGAAGAGAATTTCGGAATATCTTCCGCCAGGACGGATGACGAGAGGGCGCCGAGGATGAGGGCGGAGGAAAACCCCAACGCCGCGCCGCGTCCAATTTTCAAAGCGGACGAGTCACTCATGGTCGACGGCGATTCTTGGCAAAAAGCAAAGATTAGAATGTAGAAAGTAGAACAGGGCGACTGCCCGAAAGTCTCTGTTGGTAGGGCGAGACTCGGTCGAGCCGTTGCGGGCGAAGCGGGAGTAGAAAATCCCGGAGTTTCATCCAAGATCAGCGACGAAAACTGATGCCTGATCTCTTACTCGACATTTCCGATTACGCGCGGGTTGCGCGCGGAGCCGTCCCCAGGAACTCTTTTTTTGACTGGCAGATCAAAACGGACTCCACATTCGAATCACAAATGTGCCTGCAGAATCAAAACATCTTTTCCGCACGCTCGGCCTCCTTTGGGCCAGACTGGGATCGGCGCGGCTTTCTGTCGCGGCAATTATGGCGGCTGTGTTTGCGTTGGCTGTGCTTGGCACCTGCCATCTCCTCGCTCCGCTGAAAAGAATCGGAGCATCCCCGGGCAAACTCCCTGTCATAACAGTCACCCCGCCATCGGCGCCGCCGGCAAAAGCATCACCCACCGCGATCGCAATCGCTCGAATATCCCCGGCCGCCGAACTATCTCCGCCAGCTGCGAGTGCGCCTTCTCCGCCTCCGGTTTCGCTAGAGCCCGAACGCCAGGTCAGCATCACCGACGTCCGGCAAACAGAAAAACGAGGACCGCGCGGTGAGACCTTCGTCGTCGCCACCATCGGCATGGCGTCCCGCTCGGATAAAGAAAAGAACGCCATCGAAATACACGTCTACTTTTACGACCTCACTCCGACAAACGAGATGCGCCCGACCGACGCTCAAGTGACCTATCAATGGCTCACACCCATCCGCGACTGGGCTGATCCCACACCGAAATATCTCGCCGCCACTTATCTCAAACGCCGACCGTCTCGCCGCGCGCTCGAAAAACTTCGCTACGGTGGCTTCGTTGTCCGGGTCTTCGACGGCGGCAAACTTCAGGACGAACGCTCGCAACCCGAAGGCCTGCTCGCTCTCCTCCGGGCGAATATACCGCCCGCCTCGGCTCCCTCCATTGCTCCCATCGTCTCATCCACCCCCGCCGTCGCCTCTTCCTCCACTCCACCGAAAAATATCGCGACAATAAGGCAGACGCCTTCCGTTCTCCGTTCGCCGATTTCCGATTCAACTCGTCCCTACGGAAAACCGATCCCCGGCAAACCCGGTTTCGTCCAGAGCCCCTACGACCCCAGGTTCATCATCGACGTCCGCGGTTTCCCGCCTGGCACCCTGGTGAACGATCCCAACACCAACAAACCATTTCGAATTCCCTAGAACCGCTCCGCTCCATTTCGTCCCTCAGAAACGGAACTTATAGGAGGTAGGAACTGCCACGCAGGCGTCTCTCAGAAACGCCCTCCAAGTCGAATCGCCGCGAGGAGCGTTGACAGGTCACGGGTATGACCGCGAGAACAGGGGCGTGGATTCTGAATTTCTCAGTCTCGAGGACTACGCGCGAGTGGCGCGGCGGAAGTTGCCGAAAGGTGCGCGAGATTATTTTGAGGGTGGCGCGCTCGATGAGATCACGCTGCGGGAAAACACGGCCGGCTGGGAGCGGTTGAAGCTTTATTATCGTGTGCTGGCCGGGGTCGGAGCGCGGGAGCTGAGCACGACAGTGCTCGGGCAACCGATCTCGATGCCGATCTGCGTGGCGCCGACTGCCTTTCACAGGCTCGCGTGCGAGGAAGGCGAGATTGCGACCGCCCGCGCGGCGAAGAAGGCAGGGACACTTTTCATTCTCAGTTCGCTCTCGAATACCGCGATGGAGAAGGTCTTTGCGGATGCGGCCAGTCCGAAGTGGTTTCAACTCTACATTTACAAGGATCGGTCGATCACTCAGGAACTGGTGCAAAGAGCGGAAGCGGCGGGAGCCGAGGCGATCGTGCTGACGGTTGATGCGCCCGGACTCGGAACGCGGGAAAGGGATTCACGAAACCGGTTTCGGTTGCCGGATGGGCTTACCGTCGAAAACCTGGCGCCGGTGGGGAAGGGGACGATGCCGGAGGTGAAAGGGTCGGGGCTGGCAGCGTATGTGCGGGAGAACTTTAAGAGCGATCTCGGGTTCGATGATCTGGATTGGTTGTGCGGCTCTACGCGATTGCCGGTCGTAGTGAAAGGCGTATGCCGCGGCGATGACGCACGGCGAGCGGTGGAGCATGGGGCCAAAGCATTGGTGGTTTCGAATCACGGCGGACGCCAGCTCGATACGGCGCCGGCGACGTCTGAGGTGTTGCCGCACGTGGTCGAGGCCGCGGGTGATGGTTGCGAGATCTATGTCGACGGCGGGATCCGTCGCGGTAGTGACGTGCTGAAAGCGATCGCGCTCGGCGCTCGGGTGGTGCTGGCCGGCCGGCCGATCCTGTGGGGACTCACGGTAAGCGGTGAAGAAGGAGCGACGAATGTGCTCGCAATCTTACGGCGCGAGTTGGACGAAGCGATGTTGCTCTGTGGGTGCACCGCGCTGAGCGATATCGACGGTTTATTGTTGAAACCGTAACGATCAACCAGTGACAGCTGGAGCCGCTTCGCTGCGCGAAGCGCGAGAATTCGCATCGATACTGGAGTTGATGTCCCAACTCTTTCCGTGTTTGTGGGTTCGGTCTTTACGTTTCGGTGACGTAAAATTTCAGCCTTTCAGTGTTTTTCACTCCCGATTCCATCTCGCCCCCCGAGCGGCCCGAGGGCGGCGGCTGCAGAGGAGGGTCGCGGCGACACCGTCGGGCGTGACAAGTCACCGCCATTTTGTTACAGGATCAGCTATGAGAATCCTTATACCGTTGGTTTTGGGTGGCTTGGTCTTGGCAATGGTTGGTTGCACAACGACGGCGCCGACTACGACAACCACCACCACCACAACGCAGAAGCAGACAAATGCCCGCATCGATCCAACTCTCGACAATACGCGATCGACGAGCCCGATGAATATGGGCCCGCGTTGAGGGGGATCGCGTTTTAGAGAGGCGGCGCGGTCCCGGCGCGTCGAAGAAATTTTCTGGGGAGCACAGGCTGCCAGCCTGTCCGTCTCGGCAGCTTGCCGAGACTCTTCTTGCGGGATTTCTGGCTCGCGTGATTCGTTGAATGTTGCCGGCAGGCTGCCGGTAACTGGAGGCTGGCAGCCTGCGATCCCCAAAATCGGCCTGACGCTTGATGTTAGCAGGTGGATCGAGCGCTCCGCTGCTCGATGATAAGATTTGGCAGCGGAGCTGTATTAGTAGCATCGTCCGCGGAGCGGCCGATCCACCAATTGCAATGCGCCAATGTTCCAGCGGAGTTAGCAGGTGGATCGAGCGCTCCGTCGCTCGATCATAAGATTTGGCAGCGGAGCTGCATTAGTAGCATCGTCAGCCGAGCGCCCGATTCACTAATCGCAATGCGCCAATTTTCCAGCGGATGATCGAGGTTCGTGACAGGACGCGGCCTGGTTGAGAGTTGAGAGGGGCGGCGTAGTTTCCGTCATGACGCGACGAAAATTTCTTGGGGCGACGATCGCGGGAGGCGCGACGGTATTGGCGGGACAATTGCCGGAACTTGTTTCGGCGGCGACTGACGCAACCGGCAAATCGACGTTTCAACTGGGCGGCGATCTCACCGTGAATCGGCTGGGGTTTGGCGCGATGCGGATCACGGGGGATGGGATCTGGGGCTGGCCCCCGGATCGCGAAAACGCGAAAAAACTTTTGCGACACGTTCTCGACCTGGGAGTAAACCTGATCGACACGGCGGACGCCTATGGCCCGGAGGTCAGCGAATTGCTGATCGCGGAAGCGCTCCACCCTTATCCGAAGGGATTGGTGATCGCGACGAAGGGCGGTAATACGCGGCCGGGACCTAACCAGTGGGTGCCGGACGGGCGGCCGGAATATCTGACTAAATGCGTGGAGGGAAGTCTGAAGCGACTGAAGCTCGAGCGGATCGATCTCTATCAATTGCACCGGATCGATCCCAAGGTGCCGGTTGAGGATTCGCTCGGCGCGCTAAAGAAGATGCAGGACGCCGGCAAGATCCGGCATGTCGGTCTCTCGGAGGTGTCGGTGAAGGAGATCGAACGGGCGAAAAAGGTTTTGCCGATCGTGAGTATCCAGAACCGATACAACATTGAGGACCGCGGTTCGGAGGAGGCGCTAAATTATTGTGAGAGGGAGAAAATGGCCTTCATGCCGTGGGCACCGATTGGCGGGAGCGGACGAGGTTTGTTGACCAAGGCCGGGGGTGCGCTCGAAGCGGAAGCGAAACGCCATAACGCCACTGCGGTGCAGCTTGCGCTCGCCTGGTTGCTTCAGCGTTCGCCCGTGATGCTGCCGATTCCCGGCACCGCAAACATCGCGCATCTGGAAGAGAACATGGCAGCAACGAAGATCCAGCTGAGCAGCGGGGATTGGAAAACCATCGAGAATTTGATGTCGCGGCCTACCTAGCGAAATTCCGGCGTGGTCAGGGTCGAGCGGGGACGAGGGGGAGCAGAGGGCGGGGCACTCATGCGGGCATCCAAAGACAGGGCCTCGCTTCGCTCAGGATGACAGCGGGCGGGACGTGAGGTCAGCCGGGGGGCCAAGGGCTTGAAAGCTGCTCCGTTGGGCGGGGCTTATGCGCGCGCGTTTCGGGTTAATCATCCTTCTTTCTTTGTTCGGTCTAACGACTGGTTCCGCGGCCGTTTATGAGGTCGGCCCGGGGAAAGGGTTGTCGAGTCTTTTCGGGGTGCCGTGGAAATCGTTGCAGCCGGGTGACGTGGTAAATATTTATCCGAAACCCGGCGGTTATAAGGAGAAAATCCAAATCTCGGCGAGCGGCACCGCGGCGCAGCATATCGTCATCCGCGGGATTCCCGATCCGACCACCGGGGCTTTGCCTGTGCTCGAGGCGAACGGTGCGGTCGAGGATCCATCGACGGATTGGCGGAGCCCGGTCCTGTCGAACTTCGGCATGATCACGGTCTCGCCAAGAAAGGCCGGCTACGTTTACGGCACGACCCACGTGAGTTTTGTCGATCTCGAGAACCTCGAGATTCGCGATTGTATTTACACGACGGACAAGTCAATCACCTACACGGATCAATTCGGCCAGGTGCGCGGATACGACGGTTTCTCGTGCGGCATCTACATCGAATGGGCCCGCGATTTCGCCGTTCGCGGTTGTGAAATCCATCATTGCGGCAACGGCCTTTTCGCCAACTCCAAGAATGGCGCGGCCCAAAGCAGCGCGCGGCTGTTGATCGAGAAAAATTATTTCCACGATAACTCGTTGAAAGCAACGGTGGATCCGGTGACGGGCGCGACCATCAGCAATGGTTACCACGAACACCACATCTATACAGAGAGCGTCGGGGTCACGATCCAGTATAACAAGTTTGGCCCGCTTCTCCCGGACGCGCACGGCGTGGCCATCAAAGATAGGTCGAGCGGAGAAGTAATTCGCTACAACGAGTTCGACATGACGGAAGAGTCGAATGTCCTCGCCCTGCTCGATCCTCAAGGCGGTTCCGGCTACATCGAGCTGCAACCGGATTACCGCGATTCCTATGTCTATGGGAACCTGATCACGATCGAGAATTACACGAGCGGTATCAGCCTGTTCTGGTGGGGCAGTTACAATGGACCCAGCTCTTACGCGGCGGAGCATCGCGGAACTCTCTATTTTTACCACAACACGGTGGTCATTCACCACGACCGCGCGACGCTCTTTTTTCTTCCGAGTACTGATTACGTGGGCAGCGCAGTCGTGCAGGAAGTGGTCGATTGCCGGAACAATATTTTCTACGTCGACCAGGCGGGGCAGACCAGTCCTTACACGGCGCTGAACTGGTTTACGGGAGGAGCGACTAACGGCGGCGGCGCCATCAATCTCGGGGCGAATTGGGTGTCGCCCGGGACCCAGAAGGACGCTCCATTTCACGGTTATGGGGGGGCGCTGAACGGGGTTGCCAATCTGATCGTCGGCGATGCGGGCGGCGTCAACAGCGCGCACTTTGTGGACCTGAACGGCCACGATTATCACGCCGCGAATGGCGCCAACACGGTGGATGCCGGCGGTCCGTTGGCCTCGGCCGCGTTGCCGACTTACGACGACATCTTCGAGTACGTCGCACCGCGGAGTTTCAAGCCACGCACCCAGGTCGGGAGCAGGATGGATCTCGGCGCGGTCGAGACCGGTGGGACCGGGACCCCGACGCCAACGCCAGCTCGTTGCCTGAACATTTCGACGCGCGGGAAGGTTCAGGGCGGCAACAGCGTCATGATCGGCGGCTTGATCGTGAGCGGCACTCAGCCGAAGAAAGTCTTGATCCGCGCGATCGGGCCATCGTTAGCGACCGCTGGAATCAGCACACCTCTGTTGGATCCGGTCCTGGAACTGCATCTCGCGGATGGCTCCGTCATCGCGAACGACGACTGGAAAACGACGCAGCAGGCGGAGATCGAGGCTACGAGTTTGGCCCCCACGAACGACAAGGAAAGCGCGCTCATCGCGACGCTGCCTCCCGGCGCTCACACAGCCATCGTGCAAGGAATGAATCAGGGCGCAGGGACCGCCGTGATCGAGGTCTATGACCTGGACGGGTCGGCCACGACGGTGCTCGCGAATATTTCGACCCGCGGATCTGTCGGCAGCGGGAACGACGTTTTGATCGGTGGCTTCATCCTTGGGGGCGCGACCGGCACTCCGCAGATTGTCATTCGTGGTCTCGGGCCGACGCTGGCGGCAGCGGGAATTTCTGATGCGCTCGTTGATCCCACTCTCACGATCGTGAACCAGAACGGCGCGACGTTAGTGAGCAACGACAACTGGCAGGATGATCCGACCAATGCTGCGACCATCACAGGGGCGGGGCTCGCTCCCAAGGCGAACGCGGAGTCCGCGCTGAGCGTTCAACTTCCGCCGGCGGCGTACACCGCCATTCTGGCAGGTAAGACCGGAGCGTCCGGAGTAGGCTTGATCGAGATTTACAATCTACGGTAGGCTGGTGGATCCAAACCGGAGGTCAGAAGTCAAAGGTGTTATAGCTCACCGCTTTACCTCACGAGGGATTGGCCGGGTCCAATTTTAAAGCAGTTAGGTCAGCGAGGAATTGGTCCTGCCGTCGAAAGAAGGCATCTGGGCGGGTATCGAGCGCAGCTTCGAGCCGGTCGAGGTCGACCGGCTCGGAAAAAGCGCGGTAGTGGCGCGCCTCGGGCATTTTCAGAGTGAATTCGCGGGCGCACTCGGCCGCCTCGATGAACCGATCGCGGTTGCGCGTTTCCTTCAATTCCGGAAAGAGAAAGTTCAGCTCGATAAAGCTGATGTGCTGGATTTCATCCGCGCCTTGATCGACGAACTTATGCGCTGATCTGGACGCCGGCACATGCCCGCTCGCGTTTAGTTCTGCTTTTGCAAGGTCGGCGCTGGCAAGGCAAAGACGCGGGCGGCAGTCTTTCGGATGCCCTCCCCTCGCTCTGCGAAGACGTGGCGATCTTGCAACTCAGCTATGTTTGGCCGTCGCGTGCGGGGGATCAGGAGTAGCTGGCAAAAGATTCTCTGCTTCCTGGAGTGGCTGAGCTTCGCGTGCCTGTTCTTTTATCACGCCAGCCTCGCTCTCTAATCCCGTCTCCGCTTCGGTCGATACCGCATCGGAGTCCGCGTGGGGAGGCGTGCCCGGAGGCTTGACCGATGAGTCCGCCTCTTTTGTTGCTTCCGGCTTCTCCTCGATCAGGGTGACCGGAACGCCGTTTGGAAAGATCACTTCACGGGCCTCATCCGGCATGGAGATGCCGTGTTTTTGGTAAGCGCCTTTTAACAGACGAATCAGCGACGACCGCACCTTCAAATAGCTGTATTCATGACCGATAATCCAAAAGTAGATTCTCAAATTGACGGTGGCTTGTCCCAACGTCTCCGCCAGCACGGAAGGCTCGGGATCTTTTAAAACCGCAGGATGGTCGCCTAAAACGCGACTCGCTATCGCTTGCGCCTCAGCGATCGAATCATCGTAGCCAATTCCTACGACGAAACTTTCGCGTCGATTGGCATTGGTAGTGAAGTTACAAAGGTTGCTCTTATAAACCGTGGCGTTCGGAATCTGAACCAGGTTGCCATCCAGAGTTATCAAAATCGTCGTCCGCACATTCAACTGCCGGACATACCCGGTCACGCCGGCCACCTCTACCAGGTCACCCATCGCAAACGGTCGCTGCATACTGAGGAAAATGCTGGCCAGAAAATTCTCGGTGATGTCCCGAAAAGCGATGCCTACGGCAAGACCTATCAGTCCGGTGCCGCCGACTACCGTCATGGCCAGTTGGGTAAGCCCGGAAACTCGAAGAACAATATAGATGCCGAAAAGAAAGACGATAAAACCGATTCCGCCGGCGATCACTTCACGAAGAAATTTCGCGCGAATTCGCGGTCGAAGCAGGGCGCGCATCAGTCTCCTCGCCAGCATGCCGGCGACTACCGATAAGACGAGGATGACTAACCCGAACCCGAAAAAAGGGAGCGAGTGAATAAAATCCCGCCAAAGAACCAGCAGCCCGATCCAGGCAGGACCAAAATCCCACATCGATGGAGCAGTCACCTCGATTCGGTTGACGACTGCGACGACGTCCTGGGTGTTCCCGGCAAGGTCGCCGGCCCACTTCTTCAGATCGGCTGATTGCGCTCGACCCTTCAGGAAAACCACTCCTTCCTTCACTTCGACTTGCGGAGCGGCAAACCACCCAGTGGCATCCAGGACGCGCTGGAGGCGCTGCCGGATTTCATCGTCGTGCGCGACGGGCTTTACGTCCACCTTCGCGGGTGCTACGGAAAGGGCTTGCTGTTCAGGGGCGGCGGGCGTCGCGCTAGGCGCAGCCGGAGTGGACTGGGCGCTAAGTGTGCCAGCGACTAGATAGAAGGCGCAGCCGAGTAAAGCCGCCCGCGCGAGGCAATTGGTAAGTGTCTTGAAATACACCTTAGCTGAGTGCTTACTCGATTGGCTGGCTGTGCAACTCTCTCCTTCGTACCCAGCTCACTGTTAGTGCTTAATAGAAATCTTGTTCTCCACGGACTGAACGCCGGGAACACCTTTGGCGAGATTCTCGGCCGCTACTTTTTGATCGTCGGAGACCACGAAGCCACTGAGTTGAACGGTCCCTTTGAAGGCCATGACCTGAACATCGGGAAATTTGAAGCTGGGCGAAGTGGCAAAACTCGCCTTCACCTGCCCCGCAAGTTTTTCATCGTCCTGTTGTTCGGCGGCCGTGCGATTTACCGGCTGCCTGCTGCAGCCTGTG
>JBBRMO010000041.1:0-10530 GCA_038230815.1 Chthoniobacterales bacterium | reverse complement strand
GGTTGGTCCCGCTCGGAGTGAATACGGACCCATTGCTTGCGGAAAAATTCGACTTCGGCCAGCTCGGGCATCGTCCAAATAGAACAGCCATTCGCATTTTCGCGTTCCGTTGTAGCCGGCATCGGTGATGCGGCCGGGATCAGCGATCCCGGCTCCAGCTTTGCGCGGCCCCGTGCCAGGCTCCTTAATCCGCGTATGACCGGGGGTAAACGTCATTCTAAAGCCACACCGCCGTTTTACGAGTTATGACATAGAGCCGGTGCGCGCGCGAAGTGTTGCCGGAAAGGGACTGCGTCCGTATTTTCCGCAAGCCCACCCGCATACGCCCTGCTCCAAAAAGGGCATGACGAAGCGACGTGTTTTAATTGTGGATGACGACGTAAACCTTTCGCGCCTGTCCGGGATGATCCTCGAGAACTCTGGCAAGTACGAGGTAATGATTGTCAATCAATCGGCCCGGGCCCTGGCCGCGGCGAGACAATTCCAGGCGGATGCCATGCTCTTCGATGTGGACATGCCGGGACTGAGCGGCGGCGACCTGGCCCGCGAAGCCTCCCTTGATTCGCGACTGCGCGAGGTACCGATTCTTTTTCTTACGGGTCTCTTAAATCATACAGAAACCGCGAACGGTCCGGTGATAAACGGCGGCCAGCAGTTCCTCGCCAAACCGGTCGATCCAGTCGAACTGCTTTCCTGTATGGATTCCCTGCCTCCACGAATGGTGATGTCCTAGTCGCGACCTTTTGGGCAAAACGTCATGAACGACGCGACCTTAAGAAACGCTCACATCCTGATGGTGGATGACGACGTCGGCAGCACCTGCCTGATGGAGAACTTCCTCCATCGGATCGGATACACCGGGCTCAGAAGCATAAATGATCCCACCGCGATCTTCGACGAGATCGAGACATTCAAACCCGACCTTCTTCTGCTTGACCTGAACATGCCAGGCCTGACCGGATTCGAGATCCTCGATGTATTCCGCAAGAATCAGCCGAAGAAAGAACAAATGCCGGTCCTCGTCCTGACGGGTGACTCCACCGCGAAAAATAAGCGGCGCGCCCTCGCCGCCGGCGCCACCGACCTGCTGATCAAGCCATTCGATACTTCGGAAATGAGCATGCGCATCTGGAACCTGCTCCGTGCTCATTTCCTCCGGCTGGAGATCGAGGAACAGAATCGTTCTCTCGAGCACCGGGTCAAAGAGCGAACGCACGAACTGGAGAAAGCACTCAGTGACTTGCAAACCATCCAACGCCAGCTCCTCCGCCAGGAACGCTTGAGCGCTTTCGGAGAAATGGCCGGCGGCATCGTCCACGATTTTAGCAATGCCCTCATGTCGGTGATCGGTTACAGCGATATCCTCCTGAAGAAAGAAACGGCGCGCGCGGATCCAAACACCGTTCTCGAGTATGCGCAGATCATCAATACCGCGGGCCGCGATGGCGCGCATATCGTCAGTCGTCTCCGCGATTTCTACCGGCCACGCGCCGCGTCCGATGTGCTGGAAGCGCTCGACTTGAACGAAATCGTCACGCAATCGATTGCCCTCGCCAGGGTCCGCGGTGCCGCGCGAAGCGCCGACAAGGCGGTCCGGTTCGAGACCGAGCTCGCGGAGGTCGCGACGGCGCTTGGAAACGCGGCCGATCTCCGCGAAGTGCTTACCAATCTTATTTTTAACGCACTCGATGCTATCCCGGGTCCTGGAGTCATCACCCTGCGAACGCGACCGGAAAGCGAGACGACAGTCGCCGAGGTCATCGACACCGGGACCGGGATGAGCGCCGAAGTGCGTGAGCGTTGCCTCGAGCCGTTTTTCACGACCAAGGGCGATCACGGCACCGGCCTCGGCCTCGCCATGGTCTTCGGCATTATCAAGCGCCATCAGGGCACGCTCGAAATCGAGAGCGAACCCGGCCAGGGCAGCACCTTCCGACTTCGCCTTCTCGCGACGGCAGCCGCGGCGCCTGCGGCACTCGCGGCCTGATCGCACGCGACGGTTGCTTCCGAAAAGATCTGCGGCAGACTAGCGCTCTTCCCGGGCGCAAAACGCACCGCTAGCTCAATTGGCAGAGCAAGTGACTCTTAATCACTGGGTTGTTGGTTCGATTCCAACGCGGTGCAGTTTTTCTCCGCGCTAATCGAGGTAGCGCTGGGCAATCGGCATCCGCCGGCCCACGCCGAAAGCCCGGCTGGTCACCTTGATGCCGGGGGCGGCCTGCTCGCGTTTGTATTCGTTGAGGTTTACCCGTCGCTGGACCCAGTGAACGGTTTTTTCGTCGAAGCCCTGCGCGATGATATCGCGCGCTCCCAGGTTCTCCTCGACGTAGAGCCGCAGGATTTCATCGAGCACGTTGTAGGGCGGCAGCGTGTCCTGATCTTTCTGGTTGGGTTTCAATTCAGCGCTCGGTGGTTTCTCGATCGTCGAGCGCGGAATGATTTCGGGTGCGTGACCTGCTCGCGGCTTGCCGGAGTTGATCCAGCGGGCCAGCTCATAGACCATCGTTTTCGGCACGTCGCTGATCACCGCCAGACCGCCCGCCATGTCTCCGTAGAGTGTGCAATAACCGACCGACAGCTCGCTCTTGTTTCCAGTACTAAGCACGATGTGGCCGAACTTGTTCGAGAGCGACATCAGGATCATTCCCCGGAGTCGCGCCTGCATGTTCTCCTCAGTCGTGTCCTCCGGCTGGCCGGCAAAAATCTCCGCGAACTGGGCCTTGAACGCCGCGAACGCGTTCCCGATCGGGATCTGCAGGCATTTGATCCCAAGATTCTTCGCGAGGGCAAGCGCGTCGTCGATACTGCCCGGCGAAGAATAGGGGCTCGGCATCGCCACGCCGACCACGTTTTCCGCACCCAGAGCGTCCACTGCGATCGCGGCGACAACCGCCGAATCAATCCCGCCGCTCAACCCGAGCACCGCCGATTTGAATCCGCATTTCGCCAGATAATCGCGCACGCCTAACGACAACGCCGCGAAAAGATCGGCGCTCTGCTCGCCCTGCCTAAACTCGATCGCCCGTGCCCCCTCCGTATCGATAACTTGTTCCGCGGTTTGAAAGCCGGGCAGGCGCGCGATTAATTCGCCCTTCGCATTCACCGCGATGGAGTGGCCGTCGAAGATCAGTTGGTCGTTCCCGCCGACCGCATTGCAATAAAAGATCGGGCGTTGATGGGCCTGAGCCAGCGCCGCTACCATTTCGTGCCGAATAGCCGGCTTGTTCAGACTGAAGGGCGACGCGCTGAGGTTCACGATGAATTCAGCCCCTAGCTCCACCAGCGCCCGGACCGGCTCGACGTCGTAAAAAGGCCGCGGCAAATAATGTTCCGTCCAGATATCTTCGCAGATGGTCACGCCGATTTTCGTCGTGCCCAGGAGAAGCGGTCCGGAATTGCAGCCTGGTTCAAAGTAACGGTCTTCATCGAAAACATCGTAGGTGGGCAGGAGCGACTTGAATGTTTTCGAAACAGGCGCTCCCGGCTGGAGCAACGCCGCGGCATTATGGAAGGGTTTCCCCCGACCCTGGTTTCGCTCGACGTAACCGACCAGCAAGGCCGCGCCCCGGATCCGGCCCTGGAGTTTATTCAGCACCTCCAGATTTTGCGGGACAAATTGCGATTTGAAGACCAGGTCCTGCGGCGGATAACCGGTGATCGCCAGCTCCGGTGTCAGCACCAATTCCGCGCCAGCCGCTGCCAGCCGGTCGTAGGCAGCCGCGATCTTCTCAAAGTTGCCACTCAAATCCCCAACGGTCGGATTGATTTGAGCGAAACCGATCTTCATAAGCGCCTCGCAAACTATGTGCGGGCCACGCCCGGGCAATCGCTTTCGGATTGCCGCCGGATCGACGCTGGAGCCGGAATCGATGATCCCGGCCATCTGTGATCAGAATCAAATCCTGCTCTTGCTCCTGCTCCTGCTCCTGCTCCTGCTCTTGCTCCTGCTCTTGCTCTTGCTCTTGCTCTTAATCCCGATCCTAATCGTTTCCTGCGCCTGCAGTTGGGTGCAAGACCAGAGCAGCTTTCCCCACGCTCCCTACCGTCTCGTCCTTGGGTCGTCCCCGGGTGCGGTGTGCTTGTAGCCCTTGTTCAGGGCGTCATCCGCCCCGGTCACAAACATTTTGCCCCATTCGAGAAGGACGGCGGCAAAAAACCCCGCAATCGCGCAAATGATAACTTTTTGGAAAAAGGTCGCGTGCATGGCCCGCTTCCAAGAAGCAGAAGCGGTGCCCATCCCTACCAAAATCCCCATTGCCGCGTCTGCATGATCCAGAGGCCCAGGAGGAAATTGGTAAGCGCATGGGCCACGACGCACGAGGCGAGGCTGCGGCTCCGATACGCGACGAGATTATAGAGCGCCCCCGTCACCACCGCGGCGGTCCAATCCGCCCGCGAGTGCGCCAGGCCGAACGCAAGGGTGACGACCGCGAAAGAAAGCCAGGAAAAAGCCCCGATTTTGATCCCCGTGAAGCGCTCGTTGATCAGATAGCGCAGAAAAAATCCACGCCAGAAGATTTCCTCCATCAGTGGGACGACGACAACGAGGCGCACGAACCGGAAGATCAAAGTGATCCAATACAGGGCCGGCTGCCCCCCGAAGCGTTCCGGATCGAAGCCGACCGTCCGGGGAGAGAAACCGAGAAACTGCTGGGGCGCGATCCAGAACCCGAAAACAGCGATTCCGAGCACGATCGCGAACCAGATTCTTCGGGGCGAGCGCAATTCGTAATCGCGCCAGAACCAAGCCACGAGGGCACCGCAGACCAGCGTCTGGAGTGGATAAATCCAATACTCGGGGGCGGCGACCCAGGGGCTCCCGCCCGGATTTCGCAAAGCGTCCCCCAGCCCGAGCAAGACCAGGAAAACTCCCATGGGGAGAGTGAAAGCGACGAGCCTTTTTATCGACGACCGTGGCGGAGAATCCATTTGGAGGTGTTTCGGTTGAATGGTTAAGGTTGTTTCTCAATGAATCCCCACGGCCACGGCAAGCCCGAACCGACCGATCCGGAGCAGGTTTTGCGCATGCTCGATCTGGAGCTGGCGCAGCAGCGCATGGCCCGGCAGCGGGCCGGTTCACCTTACCGCGCTTTTCGCGTCGCCAGTCTCATTTTCCTCGTTGCCGTCATCCTCGGCGCACTGCTGGCATTCTATTACGTGTTTTTCTCCGGAGGGCTGGACGAAATTCGGGCGCGCAGTGAGCCGCGGTCGAGCGCCACTCCCTCCTCTCGCGCACCGTGATGGACGAGTCCGAGAAAGCAGGGCGTGGAATTGAGGAACGCTACGGGCGCTTCGTCACCGAGGACTTCACCGGGACCCTCGTCATGCGAACGGACGGCGAGATTATTACCTGCAATCCCGCGGTGGCCAGCATCTTTGGATTCGATTCCGTCGAGGAAACTCTCTCGGCGAACTTTTTCGCCTTTCTCCGCAGCCGGCAGGACGGCATCGAGCTCCTCGCCACCGTGCGTCATCATGGAATGGTCGATCGGCACGAGCTGGAGATGACCCAGCGCAATGGCGACCCGGTCTACGTGGTCGCGCGCTTGATCGGCGATTTCAAAAACGGAGACCTCAACGAATTGCGCGTTTATCTATTTAACGATACCAAGCGCAAACGCCTCGAGCAGCAGCTGGTCCAGGCGCAAAAGATGGAAGGCCTTGGCACTTTGGCCGGCGGCATCGCCCATGATTTCAACAACATCCTTGCCATCATTCTCGGCTACACCAACAAGCTCGAAAGCTCGCGCTCCAAACCGAGCGAATTCCCGGGCGCCATCAAAGTTATCAAGGACGCCGTCGAGCGGGGGGCCGCGCTCGTCCAGCAACTGCTCACCTCCGCGCGGCAAACTGAGGCGCGGTTTTCATCGATCGACCTGAACGCACTCATGCGCGAGCTCGAACGCATGTTGCAGGCGACTTTTCCCAAGACGATCAGCTTCCAGCTCGAACTTGAGCCCGATCTCCCACCGATCACGGCCGACAAGAGCCAGGTCCACCAGGTCCTCCTGAACCTTTGCGTCAATGCCCGCGACGCCATGCCTGCCGGTGGAACGCTCACTCTCGCCACTTCCATCACTCCGGGTCCCGGCCTCACCGAAATGTTCAGCGGCGTCACCGCCGAGAATTATGCCTGCGTCCGCGTGCGCGACACCGGAATTGGCATGACCCGCCAGGTAAAGTCGCACATCTTCGAGCCCTTCTTCACCACCAAGGAACGCGCCAAGGGAACCGGTCTGGGGCTGTCCGTCGTTTACGGCGTGGTCAACAACCACCGCGGTTTTGTTCAAGTCGAAAGTGAACCTGGCGCCGGCACCAGCTTCATCGTTTATTTGCCGGTCAAACATGTCGCCGCCGAGCAACCGGGGGCTGGCGTGATCCGGGCGCCGAGCCAAAACATTCCGCAAACAATCCTCCTCGTGGAGGACGAGGAGATGCTACGCGAGCTGGGCATATCGATTTTGGAAAGCGAAGGCTTCCACGTCCTCGCGGCGAAAGATGGCGTTGAAGCCGTCGCCCTTTTCGAAGCCCATAGCGATGAAATTGGATTGGTCGTCTGCGATCTGGGACTGCCGCGGTTAGGCGGCCGCGAAGCCTTCCTCAAAATGAAAGAAAAAAGGCCCGGCGTCCGCGCCATCGTCGCCAGTGGTTACCTTGAGCCTGCGATTCGCTCGGAGATGCTCAAGGCGGGCGTCATCGACACCATCCAAAAGCCCTACGATTTCAACGATCTCCTGGTTAAGATCCGCTCCGTCATTGGCCCGCAGGAAGATCCCGACGATCATCCGGAATTATTCTGAGAGTCCTGGTGCTAACTCCCGCGGCCACGAAGGTGCGCTGATCCTTTAAAGGTCGATCGGCCCCGAACGTTTTCGGGGGCGATGACAAAAATGGCGGCCAAGCCGCGACAATAAAGGATCGCCGGTCAGCGGTTCGCTGCCTAAAGGTCGGGCCTCTTAAGGTAGCGCCGCCACTGGTCTGTCTCGGCCGTCTTTTTGATCACGGCGTTGCGGGCCATGAGAAAGTGCTTCAGGTAGCGCGTGAGAAACAAATGATCGGCGATGCATCCCAGGATGCCCAGGGGCGACTGAAAATCGAACACATCCCGCATAATAGTAATGTCACCCCGCTGGGAGAAAAAGTGATCGTGATCGAATCGACGAAATGCGCCTCGAACGAGAGAGTCGCGAAAGTGAACCGGAGAATCAAAGGCGGTGATGCGGCTGGTGAGGCGCTGCCAGATACCGAAATGCCGGGCGCGCCAGGTGACCTCGTGCCCGAGTGACATCAATCCGCTCGTCACTCCCGCAACGGCGCGCTCCCCGGTTTGCGCCGTAGACGCGGTATGAAGATCGACGCTGCGCGACAGATCGAAGACGCGCTCCACCGGGGCACGGATCTGAGTGGTGATATCGATCACAGGCACGGCGACGGATCCAGTTGCAATCGGCCGGGCTAAAAGAACTCGCGGAGGAACGCCGCCGCTTCCTCCGAGATGCCGACAATCTTATTCGTGGCCTGACGATAGAATTTGAAATTGAGTTCGGTTTCGGGTCGACCATCCTTCCACTCGCAAAAAGGTTTAAGCTCGTTCCGTCCCAGGCGCCGTTTTGTGACCGCCGTGCGCCTGATATTGATATTCACGCGCGGGGTTTGCCGGTCGATCCCGCGTTCTTCTGCGATCGCTTTGGCCGAGGTGACGATGCCGCAGGCGATGAGCCCTGGGCCGACTTCGTTCTCACTCGCGAAGATGAAGATCGTATCATTCTCATCGATGTGCCTACCCCCATACATCGTCTTTTGCGCGCTGAAGGAGAACGCCTCCGCCCCCGAGTCGCAAATCGCCGTTTTAATAGCGAACGTCATCCTTCTCATCTCCCCCCTTAAATTACAGGGCCGTCTATCGGGAAAGCCGTTCGCCCGCTGCTGGATTTTTTGTCACCACAATCAACGGGAAGGTGGACGGAGTTGTCCGCCCGCTTGTCGTAGAGCGCGCGCTGAACACGGCGGTCGTCCTCGTTAATCTCATTCGCCTTCAACTGGTCAGCGGAGATCTGCTTGAGGCGGTCGCGCAGTCCTTCACCGCCTGGGGATTGCCGGGTTCCGATGACCGGATCTTAGGGACGGACGGTAACGCCGCCCGGAGTGGGCTTGGGGCCTTCGACCAGGGTCCTGGCGCCGCCCCGGGCGTTGATGACGAAGGTGTTGTTGTCGCCATACTTCGACCAGGGCCCGGCGGGCACTTCGCTGAAGTCGACGAATTTCCAATCGGTCACGTCGGTGTCGTTGGTCCCGAGATAATCGCGAACGGCCGGAGAAACATCGAGGCCGGCACCCTTGTTCAGGTTTGGTTTTGGGCGTTCATTGCCGAAGACGTATTGCCAGTGGTCGGTCCGGAACGGGCCGGCATCTTCCCATTGCGCGTAGGCGATCTTGTTCCCTTTGCGGATCGCGATCCAGCGACTCTTGCAGGTCGAGACGGCCGGGCCTTGATACGCTTCCTTGAACCAGGGCACGACGCGCGGGGCTTCGGCCCGATGGCCGTTCGAAGCTTTATCGTTATAGGGTAGAGCGCAATAAAACGGGTTCTGTCGTGGAGTGAATTTCGAGGGAGTGAAATCGTGACGGTGCGATTTCTCCGGGTCATCGAATCCGCCGTAGTTTTTCGTCCAGTTAGCATCCCAGGAACTGGAACGATTAGGCACCGGGTTGTTCGCGCTCGGTTTTTCGCCGATCCAGAAAACGGTGGTGACGATTTCTTTTTTCCAAGGGAAACGCTCCCCTGGTTTGGTGAGCGGCGCATCTTTCCCGGCCGGCGGAGAAAACGACATCGGATCAAGCTTGAGAATGCTGTCGTCCTTCGGCGCGTTCGATTTCCTGCTGAGCTTCGCTTTGGACGATGGCACGGCGGCGGACGCGGAGTGACTGAACAAGGCCGTGACGGACGAAAGCAGGACCGCGATGGTATGGGTGAAAGCTCCAGGTTTCATAAGCAGACGGGCAGCAGCCCGAATGAAACGTTCTAATTAGGAATCGGCCTGTGAGGCCGGTGCGGGTGTAATATGGACGAGAAATGGCGAATGTCGACCTCCCCGGCACCCTGTTGCCCCCGGCCCGGGCGGCACTGTTCCGGCTTCAGGGTTGCACCAGGGAGCGGCGCGCCCTTTCGATGAGCGCCTTTTCCTGTGGCAGGAGTTTCGCTTTGTCCCCCAGATCGAGAAATTCAGGTGCGCGAGTCTGATCGCCGCTGGCAGCGAGAATGATTCCATAGTAGGCGGCGATCTCCGGCTGATGCAACTGTTCCGGCGGGAGGCTTTCGAGGATCTTCAACGCTTTCTTGTTGTCGCCCTGCGCATGGACCGCAAAGGCGTAGGTGGAAACGTAAGCAGGGTTTTTTGGATCCTTATCGTAAACTTCGCGCGCGATTTTTTGACCGCGATCGGCATTCAAATTGAGGAGCAGGGAGAGCTGCGCGAAATTATTCTGGATGTTGCGATCGTCGGGATGCAGCTCGATCTGGTGGAGCAAGACGCGGTAAAGATTTTCGGTGTCGCCGTTGGCCGCGAAATAACGATACAAGGTGAGAAGAGCATCGCCGCCTTTCACGGGATCCTTGGCGACGAGCCAGAGGAGGTCTATCGCTTCGGCGCGCCAGCCCCATTTTTCAACCGTCTCCGCCAGAGACATGGCCTGCCGAGGATCGGCTCCCACCTTCTTTAGCGCTTCGTTCCATTGCGACGCGGAGTCGGCCTGGCTGCCCAGTTCGCGAAGCGCGCGGGCGTGGAGAGCGGTCCGCAGAAAGTCGACGTTACCCCAATTACCCGAGTTCACCAGCCGCTTTAAACCGACCCAATCGTGCGCGGTCAGGAACGAATCCGAGAGAGCGATCTGCACCAGTTTCTGGCCGACAATCCCGGGCGCCAGCCTGGCGCTCCAGGCGATCGCTTCGGTCATGCGATTGTGCATGTTCAGCCAGGTCAACAACGCCGCGGCCCGCTCCGGATCGTCGACCGAAAAGGTCTTCATCTCCTCGAGAAATGCCGCGAAGCCGTTGTCCTTCGCAGCGTCGAGCGCAGTGAGAAGCAGGAGGCGGTCGGCGAAAGTTTTGTTTGGAAAACTGTTGAGCTGACGAGCCAGTTCGAGCGCGGCCAGGGTCGTGTTCTGACGGAGGGCATCCTCGGCGAGAAAGCGGGTCGCCTCGCGGCGGAGGAGCGGATCGTTCTGCATCTCGACCAGCGTTTGTTTTCCTTTCGCGCGCAGTTCTTGATCGCTCGCGCCGAGACGCAAGGCGGCGAGCCGCATGATGTAATCCTTGTTCGACGGATCGAGCCGGCTGGCTTCGCTCAATTGGTGTTCCATTTCCACGCCGTCGCGCTGGACGAAAGCGATGTCGGCAAGCAGGGCGTGATAGTCCGCCGTCTCCTTCGCGCTCGGCGGGAGCTTGCCCATCGCCAGCTCCGCCGTAGCACGATCGTCGACCCCCACCGCCGCGCGCGCGAGCAGGATCAAGTCATTGGAGTTAGCGGCCCC
>JBBRMO010000040.1:0-10569 GCA_038230815.1 Chthoniobacterales bacterium | reverse complement strand
GGGCGTTGCCCCAGGCTTGGATGACGGCGCGCTTTCAGCGCTTATCGGTTTCCGATCGGAGTCCTGGGGCGTTGCCCCAGGCTTGGATGACGGCGCGCTCTCAGCGCTTATCGGTTTCCGATCGGAGCCCTGGGGCGTCGCCCCAGGCTTGGATGACGGCGCGCTTTCAGCGCGCGACACGCGTCGGAAAACCCGGTGATTGATTAACGCATCACGCTCTCAATCGACGTCGGGTCATCCAGGAGAATCCACTCGACGATCGAAAGGGGAAGGCTGCCGTTCTTGATCAAATCGTCGTGGAATTGGCCGAGTCGAAAATTCGCGCCGGCTTTGTCACGATAGCGACCAAGCAGGTTCATGATCTGCCATTTTCCCACGATGTAGCTGATCTTCTGGGTTGGACTCGAAGCCGCGCCGGCCGCTTCTCCTTCCGCTGCCTCGCGATCGAGCCCGCCGGCCTCCATGAAATATTGGACCGCTTGCGCGAAGCTCCATTTGCCGGTGTGCAGGTTCACATCGACGCCAATCCGCGCCGAGCGATATCGCGAGAGCCGCAGAATTTGTCCCTGGGCGGCCGAGTTCTCAGGATACAGGCCCGTGCGCATCAGCATTTCCTCGCCATAAAGCGCCCAGCCTTCCACAAAAACGCCGTCGCCATGCTGACGCCGAATTTCGTTTGGCAGATGGTTCGCGATCGACAGCTGCAAGAAATGGCCGGGAATGCCTTCGTGCCCGAGAATCGGTCGCGGATCTTCAATCGCCGCGCGGATATAAAAATTCTTCGACTGCGGGTTGTAGGTCGGGATGAAAAAGAAACCGGTAGGGTCTTTATCATAAACCCCGGGCGGATTCATGAAGCCGCCAGGACTCGTCGGCTTGAAGGCTTCCGGCAGCTGCCGAATCTCGAAGCGGCCGAGGTAATCCGGAATGGTAACCAGCTTATGTTCTTTAATGAAACTGATCATTTCCTGCTCCCGACTTTCGTAGGCAGCGAGAAACGAGGCCTGGTCCGGGGGGATATTCTTGCTTCGGGCTGGATCGGGATCGGCCAGCGCTGGGTCGGGGAGGAGCGCCTCGAGGGCGCGGTAACGGGCCAGCTCGGCCCGGCCGAGCATCGCGACTTGCTCCGCGTCGAGGGGGAGCAGGAGGACGTGTTTGAGATAGTAGTTGTAGTTCGCGGCCCCCATCGGCGCGAAATCCACCATGGATGGCAGGCGTTTTTCCAGGCGATCGGCGAAGGCGTGGATCGACGTCAGTGCGGTGTCGCGGGCTTTCACGAGCGCGTCGTGTTCGTCCGGCGCGAGGTCACGGGCCAGGCTCATGAGGCTGTCGTTGAAGAGCGGGTCGATGCTCCGCGCCGAGGCGATCGCCAGGGTCGCAAAGAGTTTCACTGGTTTTTGCAAATTCCGTTCGCCCTGGGCAAGCATGGCGGGCATTTGCCTGAGCCGCTCGGTCGCGGCGAGGGCGCGTTTGCGAGGTGCGTCGTATTCCTTTTTTAGCAGCGAAAAAATTCCGTTCGAACATTCCCCGATGTAGAGCTGGGGATCGGTCTTCTCGGATTGCAGGATGCGGCTGCCAAAATCGGAATTCTCGAGCTGGGAGCGAAAAAGAAGCCAGTCGATCCGGTCGTCCTTGGGCCAATTGGTTGCCGGCATCGCGCGGACCTGGTCGAGGAGCTTGCGGACATGCTGAGCGCGCTCGGCGATTTTCGGGGCCGAATAATCGGTCAACCGATTATCCCAGGTGTGGAGGCCGGCGTCGCTGCTCCCGACCGGGAAATTCTCATTCCGCCACGCGTAGAAATCGTCGGCCATTTTCCGGAGACCGGCGATATCGTTGCCAGGTTTCGTGGCCGCCGGCGTCGATTTTGTAATCAATGCCTTATTGGACACATCCGTCTTCGGTTCCGGTGTCGGCTGGGCGAACAAGGTGGCGGCGGTAAGGAGAGCGAACGCGGCGATCAATCTCATAGAAGTGATGCTAATCACAAGGAGCGGCGGTTTACAAACCGCCGTTTTACTTGGATCGGCGATTTAGAATTCGCCGCTCCTTGATTGCCGGATTCGCCTGCCTAGATTACCCCGCCACGAACCGGCAACTTCGTCTGCCCGCCGCGCCGGGCGGGCGAAATTTTCACGACATTTTCCGGATCGAAATCGATCAGTTTGAACCAGTCTTCCGTGATATCGGTCGGCGGGAAAATGTCGTTCTCGTTGAACTCGGCGACGAACGCATGTTGCAAATCGCTTTCGCTGATCCCTTCGCTGTAGCCGGGATCGCTGATCCCAGTCCCAAAATTCGCAATCGTGCGCTTGATCGCCATCGCTTTCGCGCGTTCGACGATCGAGGCAATGATGGCGCCGCTGAGCAAATCGCTCCGGTAAAGAATTTCCTTTCGGCCACTCCGCAAGGTGATCTCGAGAAACTTGTTCTCCTCCGCGCGCGCGAACTGCCCATCCAGGACGCGTTCGATCAATTGATCGATAGCCGCTCCGATGTTACCGGCCTCCTTGGCCAGCGCTCCGTCGTACGGAAGATTGTTGGTGAGATAAATTCGGTAGATCTCACGGGCGCCCTCCCGGTTCGGCCGGTTAACTTTGATTTTGCGGTCGATCCGGCCCGGCCGCAGAATCGCGGGATCGATCAGGTCCGCGCGGTTGGATGCCAGGATGATCACCACGTCGTGGAGCGAATCGATCCCATCCATCTCCGAGCAAAACATCGGCACCAGCGTTGAAAGAATATTGGAGGAACGTGAGGCCCGCCGGGTTCCCAGAATGCTTTCGGCTTCATCGATGAAGAGAAAAGGCAGGAACCCTTCGCGCCGTTTCTCGCGGGCCGTCGCAAAAATCTCGCGCACGATTCTCTCCGATTCGCCCACCCACATATTGAGAATCTCCGGACCTTTGACGTGCATGAAGTATTCCTTCATCTCGTCGCCGCATTTTTCGCGGAGTTTTTTCGTCAGGTTGTAGGCCGTCGCCTTGCCAATGAGCGTTTTGCCGCAGCCGGGCGGACCGTAAAGCAGAAAGCCCTTTGGGGTCGAGTGCTGAAATTTTTCGAAGAGCTCGCTGTGAATGAGCGGCAGCTCAATCGCGTCCCTGATCGCTTCTAATGCCTGGTCCTGGCCACCGACTTTGCTCCAGGGCAGCTCGGGAATTTCATCGAGATAGTGGTCCCGCGATTCCGGATGCGCCAGGATTTCGAGAGCGACCCGATAGTTCGGATCGACCCTCACTTCGTCGCCTGATTTGAGTGGGAGCCTCATCAATTCCGCCGAGCGTTGCAGGATCAATGATTGGAGCCCATGCTCCGAACCGACCCGGAGGCGGTCGTCGCCCATGACCTCGGTGATTTTCGTCACCGGCCCCGCGGTTTCAACACCAAGATCACCCACGACGACGTAGGCCTCGTTCACCAAAACCCGCGTGCCTTTCTTCAGTTTCGGGAGGTTGATCCGCGGATCGACGTTGCAATAGTAGTCCGCGCCGCCCACCACGATGTGGGCCGTGTCCTTTGCCGGATTGTCCAGGTAGGTGCCGATGCGGTTCGCCGGCGACGTTACTTTCTTGATGACTTCCTCGAGCTTTTCGATCATCTGGCGAGCCTCGCCAATCGTTTCCTCCTGCGCTTCAATCTGGGAACGCAGGACGTAAAGTTCTCGCCGCCGACGGTTCTCCGGCGGGATCGAGGCGACGAGCAGGTCGAAAGCTTCGAGCAGACTCAGCTCGCGCGGGCCCGATTCGTCCTCGGGGTTCGCGAATTCCGGGCTGCGCTCGTCATCCATTCGCTGTGATTATAAAACCTTCGGGGTGCGCTCGCAAATGTCTCTCCTCTTCTGGAGCCGCCGCCCTGGAGGCGACAAGGGTCCGCCTTCCATCCAGAGCGGCCGACAATTTTCGCACCGGCCAGTTGCGGCTGGGGACAGCCGCCTCTACAATCTTCTCCTTCGCGAGGAGTCTTAGCTCAATTGGTTAGAGCGCCGCCCTGTCACGGCGGAGGTTGCGGGTTCGAGCCCCGTAGACTCCGGCGGTTTTTACCGCCATCCTGCTCACCTGTCGCGCCGTAGTCTTCGCGAAGGCGGATGATCATGCTCCTGATCGAATTCCCCCGGCTTCTACTCTGCCTTCGACCCCGAAAATTAGAGTCCCAGATCCATTTGAAGGGCGCGGCCCCTCGCTCCGCTGCTCCGGCCTCTCAATTTCACGGGTCACGATTCCCTGTGCTCTCGCTCAAATTTCGCTCACAATATCCCCATGCGGCCCACGAGTGAAGCTCCAGCCAACAGCCCGCCCGCCTGCGTGGACGATGTCGATCCAGGCGCGGCCGCCCCAGTTTTCAGCATTCTCTTCGCGCTCAGCTTCGCCCACCTCGTAAACGACACCCTCCAATCGTTGATCCCGGCCATTTACCCGATCCTGAAAACGGAGCTGCGGCTCGACTACAGCCACATCGGTCTGATCACCCTGACGAACCAGCTCACCGCCTCATTACTTCAGCCGTTCGTCGGCGCGTTCACCGACAGACATCCGCAACCGTTCTCGCTCGCGCTCGGCATGGCTTCGACGCTGGTCGGTCTGGTCCTGCTTTCGCTCGCGCCCAATCTCACGCTCGTCCTCGTGGCGGTCGCATTCGTCGGGATCGGCTCTTCCGTTTTTCATCCGGAAGCATCCCGCGTCGCACACCTGAGCTCGGGCGGACGATTCGGTTTTGCCCAATCGGTCTTTCAGGTCGGCGGAAACGCGGGCAGTTCATTCGGACCGCTCCTTGCCGCAGCGATCGTTGTCTATCGCGGGCAGAAATCAGTCATCTGGTTTTCGTTGCTTGCGCTCGTCGGCATAATCGTGCTCACGCGGATCGGCGTTTGGTATCGAGAAAACCTGGCCCGTCACCACGCCGCGAAACGCAGCGTTTCCTTTCATCGTGACACCGGACTAACCCGTCGGCGCGTGATTTTCTCGTTAGGTATCCTGATCGTGCTCGTTTTCTCGAAGTATTTCTATCTCGCGAGCATGAGCAGTTACTACACGTTTTTCCTCATCCAGAAATTTAGCCTCTCCGTGCGGGACGCGCAGTTGCATCTCTTCATCTTCCTCGCCGCGATTGCCGCCGGCACATTTCTCGGCGGCCCCGTCGGTGACCGCATCGGACGCAAAGCTGTCATCTGGGTATCGATCCTCGGGGTAGCGCCGTTCGCTCTCGCGCTCCCTTACGCGAATCTCTTCTGGTGCGCCGTGCTCAGCGCGATCATCGGGGTGATCCTCGCCTCGGCCTTCTCCGCCATTCTGGTTTTCGCCCAGGAGCTGGTCCCCGGCAAAGTCGGCACGATGTCCGGTCTCTTCTTTGGCCTCGCGTTCGGCCTCGGTGGCATCGGCTCAGCCGTGCTAGGCGCGATGGCCGATCGCCACGGCATCCCGTTCATCTTCCACGTCTGCTCCTATCTCCCGCTGATCGGACTGCTCACCGCGTTGCTCCCAAACCTCGGCACGCCTCGACAGGACCGCGTTAAACTGTAGCCGTCGCTCTGTGGGCGACGGTGCGAATGCACCGCTAAACCGATCCGCCGCGCGCCCCCGGCGTCCGACAGGGACGCTGCCGTAATTTCGTCGTCGCGACCTGCCCTAGCAAACCGACGCCGGTGAAAACAACCAGCGTCCAGGGAAGAATGTCGCCGATCCGGCTATAAAGGGTGCGGCGCGAGTCGATGTAAACTGTTTGCGTGCTCTGTCCGGTAACGCCGGCTTCGCGGCGGAGCGCTTCGATCGCCGCGACTTCATCCATGACCTTCCTCGCGACGACCGGATCGGTCGCGATCTCGGCTGCATGTTCGCTCCGGAATTTAACTAGCGCGGCAATCCTCGGCAGCTCCGGCGCGCCAAGGCCCGTCCACGATTGGCCGCACGCGTTCACAACCTCGCCGTACATCTCGCCGGTCGGTTTCACGAACCCGGAGACGCCGGTATTCGAGCTACGCGCGATCCCGACCCGCGCTTCCACGGCGCGGAACGCCGACATGCTCGCGTGCCACACCTCCGCGCGATTGCGCTGGAAGATTCCGTCGTTCGACAGGTTGACAAAGAAGTCAGCAGCCTTGCCGCCGCTCCCGTTGCGCAAGAACGTGCCGCAGCTCTCCGCGTAGCAGAGCTCGACACACATGGAGATGGTGTAGTGGTATGATGCGTTGTCGGCGTTGGACGCAGGCAATTCGAAGACGCCGCGCTGCTCGCCAGGTAGAAAGGAGCCGTATGACTGCACGCTACTATGCGACGCTACCCAGCGATCCAAGAGCGTGGCAACGAAGGTGCCGCGCATGGGAATGGATTCCGCGAGGGGAAAAAGCCGCTGCTTGTCCTGGCGCTCAAGCGATTGGCCCGTCTTCGGATCGAAGCGAATGGCTGAATTGTAGACCGACCACGTCCTCGAGTTATCCGGCCGCGGAACGACTGCGGTCGTGCCGACAAGAAGTGGCACACCCGCACGCGTCGCCCATTCTCGTAGCGCCTGCTCGAAAGCTTTCGAGGCTATCAAAGGTTCGCCCGTTGCCCTGCCTAACCATTCGCTGTTCAGCGGCGGAATGACCGCCATCGTTTCCGGCCAGACGATCAGTTGAGGGCGAGGCTGACTGGCGACGGATTGGTCACTCAGCGCGAGCATCTCTTGCAGAAATCTGTGCGAATCAAAACCGTGCGCGACTCCGCCGGTCATCGGAATGTCGGATTGAATGACGCCAATCACCGGACCAGCGCGCATGGTCTGCTGCGATTCGTGCAGGCGAAACACGCCATAGCAGGCGATCGCGAGCCATCCAAGAGTCACTCCGGCGAGAGAAAAACGCGCACGCCACCACCCTTGGAGGAAAACGTCGGCAAGCGCGCCGTTTACACTGGCGACAGCGAAGCTAACCAGATAGATGCCGCCAAGGTCGGCGATCTGAATCATCCAGAGCTGCCTGTGAAATGGAAGCGCCAGGAGCCCGGTAGGGACACCAAGCGGCCCGGCTAACCTGAGGAATTCGCCGGCGACAAAAGTGATCGGCAGAAGTAACGCGAGCGGCAGGCGCGTCGTCCGATACCACCAGCGAAGAGACGCGCCGCAGGCGACGATGATGCCTGCATGGAGCAACGCCAGCGCGAGAACGGCCACCCAATTATAGGTGGCGAAGAACAGGTTACCGAAAAACCAAAGCACCGCGGAAGCGAGTCCGACGAGGCCGAGTGCAAGGAGGCCATTTCGAGCGGCGTAAAGCGCGAGCGCGAACGGCGTCAGGGCAACGAGAAGGAGCGGCGCCCACGCGTAGGAAATAAATACGGCGAGATACAGCGACGCGTAAATGGCGCTGAGCACTCCGACCGTGAAGGGCGAGTAGTTAGGCTGCTTCTCGCCGACTTCTACGACCATAACAGTAAGTTAGCTTCCACGCTCATTTGACGAAAAGGCTTGTCATTGAACACGTCGAGTCAATAACCTTCAGGCATCGCACTCCGCGAGCCCCGAAAAAGTGGTGCAGCGCGAAGGATATCTATGTCTTATGTAACAAAAGCCATCTTAAAGTTCACCACTGCCACCATTCTCTTCGGTCTCTGCGCTGCAGGCGCGTTAGGTGCGGGAGGAGACGGTTGTGGCGGAGCGCCCGCCGCTTCGCCGAAGCCGGCGCGGGAAAGCCGCGTCGCTGCCGAACACAACGGCGACCCAGGTTTTGTGCGACGCTTCGTTCAATCCGGGGGTCCACCTTGCGAAGATCAATCTCCGGTGCCGCCAACCGCCCAAACGGCCGAATCGTTCGTTGACTGGAACTCACCGGTTCCATCACCTGTGGTGCAAGCCGCAGCAACGTCTAATCCCACTGTGGCTTTGACTCCGGCGACGATTGACGAGACCTTCCGCGGATTTGTCCAGATCACGATCAACGGGTTGTCGCCTGGCGACAGCGTGCGCGTGGAGAAGTTTCAGGTCAATAATGCCAATGGGGTGATCGATGCGGGTGCGATCATGGAGCAAAGCTTTCTCCTCACCGACGGTACGTCGAATCAGATAAACGGTGTCTCGAACGTCAACGTGCCTGCTGATAGCACGCCTGCCGACGGCAGCATCGTGGCGCAGATTCCTTTGTTGGATAACTCATTGCCGACCACGGCGAGTGAGTATGTCTTCCAGCTTACCAGCCCTCACGGTTCGTTTGCGCCTCTCATGGCGCGCTTCACCGTGACCCCCGCAGCTCATGCGCAGGATATTAGCGGCGTAATCACTGGCAATAACGCGCCGGTTCCTCATGCTTACGTCGTGCTCCTCGACACCGAGGGCGGCGACTACGACTTCGTCGCGGCTACGATCGCCGACGCGTCCGGTCACTATTCCTTTGGCGCTGCGCCCAGGCAATATGACGTCGTCGCGGCGCACCGCGGCTTTGTCGGGGGCTTCGGCAAAGGGATGGAGCAAACCCTCGGTGCGAACGAGCACAAGACCGTTAATCTGCCGATGCAACCGGGAACGCGCACCATTTCTGGGCAGGTGCGCGACGGCACGACGAAGGAAGGCTTGCCGGGCATACAGGTAGTCTTCAGGACGGAGAGGGGGAAATTTGCGGTCGATTACACGGATGCGAGCGGGAAGTTCAGCACTTCGGTTACGCCGGAACAGTGGAGCGTGGAAGTAGATCGCAATGCGGTAAACCAGATCGGCTATCTCGCGCCAAGAGCGAAAGTGGATGTGAACACGACAGGGAGCGATGCGGCCAACGTTGCGATCGCGTTAGTGAAAGCGACGAGCTTGCTTTATGGCACGCTCAAGGACGAATCCGGCGCTCCGCTCGCAGGCGTGCAGATAGGTGCAAGCGATGAAGCCGGGCAGTTTCTGGCCTATACCGCGACGGATAGTTCGGGCAATTATGTCATTGCGATTGCAGGCGGCGTCTGGATAGCTGCTCCCGCATCAGGTGCGCTGCAGGAACGCCAAAACCTGGATCTTCGGCCCAGCCGCTTCTACGCGACCGATGGCCGGGCGGCGCGGTTGAACTTCTCCGCGAACAAATCGACTACACGCGTGGTGGGAGCCTTGACGGAAAACACCGGCGCAGGAGTTAGTGACATTACTTACCTCGCAGTCGAGCGAGGCGGGCGCTTCACCCGCTTCGGGACCGAAGCAGGCGGTAGCTTCAGCGTCGGTCTTAGCGGTGGCACCTGGAGCTTTGGCCCTACCTTCGATAGCGCAGCTGATACTGACCTCATCTTTGTCATACCGCCTGACCTCACATTGGCCGACGGACAAGACATGAGCGGGCTGAGCTTCGAAGCCCAGCAGCCGACCCGCCATGTTCACGTCACTTTGACCGACAACTCGGGTGCTGCCTACCAGCGCGCAGAGATTGTGCAGGCCATTACGGTGAACGGCAAGACCTATAACGGCGGCGGATACACGGACGAAAGCGGTAAAGCAGAGCTACCGGCCTTCGATGGCGTGTGGACTCTGCTCGGCAACGGACCGGAACTCGCGGCCAGTGGCTTTCGACAGGTGATTCCGCAAAGTATCACCGTCAATGGGAGTGATGTTAATGTGGCTATAACTCTTGAGCCGCTCCCACCGACGGGTAACACCCTCGTCAATCTTTCCACGCGCGGCACCGTGCAGACCGGCGACAGCGTGCTGATTGGCGGATTTATTGTTCCCGGCGTTGCGCCAAAGAAAGTGCTGGTCCGTGCGATCGGACCGTCGCTCAGCAATTTTGGAGTGAACGGAGCTTTGAGTGACCCAACCCTTACCTTGTTCGACGGCAAAGGCGGCCAGATTGGGTTCAATGATAACTGGGGCGATAGCCTCGACAAACAAGCCATCATCGACACCACCGTTCCGCCGAGCAACAACAAGGAGTCGGCCATCATCGCAACGCTGCCGCCGGGTAATTACACGGCGAAAGTGGCCGGGGTCGGTAGCGCTACTGGCGTAGCTTTGGTCGAACTCTACGACCTGGACTCATTCTCCAGCTCCACGCTGGCCAACATTGCGACCCGGGGCCGGATTGACCAGGGCGAGAACGTGTTGATCGCCGGATATATCGTGGGTGGGTACACACCTCAGCAGGTTGTTGTTCGCGCGATCGGACCGTCGCTGACTCAATTCGGTGTGCCGGGGGCGCTGGCGGATCCATTCTTGGAACTCCGCAACGCGCAAGGAACCGTTCTTATATCGAACAACGACTGGCAGGATTCGCAGAAACAGGAGTTGATCGACACCACCCTCGCGCCTTCGAATCCGAAAGAATCGGCGCTCGTTACCACTCTAACGCCGGGCAATTACACCGCAGTGATTTCGGGAGTCGGAGGCACTACCGGAGTAGGCCTCGCCGAGGTCTACAACATCACGCATAATTTTTAGGCGAGCATCCCGGAAAAGCAGAGGTCAGAGGTCAGATGGCGGAGGGCGGACGGCCATCGGTGATCCTCCAGAGGCCGGATCACCGATCCCGGCTACTGCACATCCGTTGGACTGATCGTCTCTTGCGAACCGACTACCCCAGTCACAGGACGGCCAAGCAAGCCGTCGTGTTTTAGCATGAAGGGAGAAGCGACCCGCCCG
>JBBRMO010000039.1:0-10622 GCA_038230815.1 Chthoniobacterales bacterium | reverse complement strand
GAGCAGTTGCGCGGTAATGCGAATGCGATTGCCTTCGCGCCGGACGTTGCCTTCCAGCACGTGGGCCACGTTCAACTGGGCGCCAATCTCCGTCGTATTCACTCCCTTGCCTTTGAAAGCGAAAGAGGACGTCCGGGCAACGACGCGCAGGCCTTCGATCTTGGTTAGAGCAGTCAACACCTCCTCGCTGATGCCATCGCAAAAGTATTCCTGGTCTTTCTGCGGGCTCGAATCCTCGAATGGCAGAACCGCAATGCTATTCCCGGAAGGCGTTGCGATAAAGGGAGCCGGCCGTTGCCACCGGCTGTAAACAATAATGGCTGCGGTAATCGAAGCAGCGATCAAGACGAATCCCAATATCGCGGGGAGGCGGCTCCGTTTGCTCCCGCGCCGTGTCCGCTCCGGGATTCCCGCTGGTCGGGTCGCAATGTTGCCGCCGTCGAGCCAGCTTTCCAGGTCTTCGGCTAAAGCGATGGCAGAAGCGTAACGCGCGGCGGGATCTTTCTCGAGACACTTTAGGCAAATCAGTTCAACTGGAAGCGGGATGGCTGGATTGATAGTACGAGGCGGAGGAGGCGCCGAATCCGTCACGAGACGCAGCGTTTCCAGAGGAGTATTTGCGTTGAAAGGAGGTCGGCCCGCCAGCAATTCGTATAGAATGGCGCCGAGGCTATAGACATCGGCGGATGGCGTTAATTTGAACGAATCCCCGGCCGCCTGTTCGGGCGCGATGTAATGCGGCGTACCCATCGCTGACAGATCGAGAGTGAGTCCACTGTCGCGATCAAGCCATTTTGCGATTCCAAAATCCGTCACGAAAGGTGCGCCGTCCCTACTCAGAAGAATGTTACCCGGCTTGAGGTCGCGATGGAGGATGTGGCGCTCGTGGGCGTGATGCACGGCCCGCGCGACTTGTGCGATTAACTGCACGGCGCCGCGCGGCCGCTCGCGCCATTCGTGGGCGTGCTGGGCCAGGCTGCCGCCTTCCGCCAGCTTCATGCTGAAAAATGGGATGCCGCCCAACTCACCCACTTCGTAAATGGGCAAAATGCCGGGATGATCCAGCGCTGCGACTGCTTTCGCTTCCGAGCGAAAACGTTCCAGCACCGATGGTATGCGCAACTGCTGCGGCAGGATCATCTTTAAAGCTACGATCCGGTTCAGCCCGCGATGACGCGCGCGATAAACGACTCCCATTCCGCCGCGGGCGAGTTCCTCGATGATCTCATAACCACCAGCGGAAGCGGTCTGCTCTTCAAACGCATCCATCCATGAGCCCTCGGCCTTGCCGCTGCTGGGAAATTCCAGGGTGAGATCAAGTAAACACCGTGGACAGACATCGCCCTCAATGACCGCGCCGCCGCACTTCGAGCAGGCGGCGGCGGGAACAGTCGGGTCGGATGCGGGCATTTACTGGCCCGCGTTCGCTGAGGCGAGGACCGAACTGAGGTAGCGCAGTTCGTCATCGACTTCGGCGGGAGACGAAACTGTGCGTGCCACTTCCCGCCGAACAATCGTCCGGAAATTCGCGCGTAATCGATGGATGGCCGTTTTCACCGCGCTGAGCGACAAGTTCAGCCGGGTCGCGACGCTCTCGTACGAGTTCGTCTCCGCGGTCAAGAAACCCTTGAGTTCCTCGAACAACTTGCTCTTGCCCCGTGCTTCGGCTTCCGCGCGCAAATCCTTCAGCGCGACATCGACAATGGACTGGGCCCAGCCGCGATCGAACACCGTTTCCGGAGAAGCAGCCGTGGCGGTATCCATCGTGTCCCGCTCTGCGGCGGCGAGTTCCTCTATCGGGACAAAGCGAAAATTACCGCCGCGCTTTGCGGCGCGGGTGCGGTCCCACTCGTTCGCGAGAAAATTCTCGATCGAAGAAAGGAGGAAAGTCCGAAATCGCCCCCGCATCGGATCAGCCTTCTTCATCGCGCGATCGTGGAGGAACCGGGCAAAGAAACCCTGCACCAGGTCCTCCGCGTCTACGCCTGAATAACCGCGCCGCCGCACGAAGGCGTAGAGCGGTTTCCAATAGGTTCGGCACAGGTCGCTCAAGGCTTCATCGGCGCCTGGCATCTGCGTTTCAGCCGAAATCAGGACCAGGTCCCAGCGCGTCGTCGCGAACCGGCTCGCAAAGTCGCTGGCAGGGTCGGACATCGCTGGCACGCGATCAGCATATCAACTGGGGGTCTCCGCCGCAATGCCGGGAAATCGGAAGAACGCTGCCAGAGCCCACAGCCGGAATCGGTGGCTGCGACGTGCACCGGTAATATAGGACGCGCGGTGGGTGAAGAAAAATTTGCCAGCTTCAAGCTTCTCGAGGTCGGATTTACAGTCGATCGCTCCGATCGCCGACGGTGGAAATTAAATTTCACCACGACTCCTCGGATTTTTGCGCCTGGATCCAGGAGACAGTAAGCCGATGAAAGGAGTCATCGTCCGCTTCCAAAATCACGTCTGCTTTGGAAATTTTTCGCTTCGCAGAGATTTCCAGAAACCTGGCTGACTATGATTCTTTAGAAGAGAGTATGAAGGACATTCTATCTGGTTCCCGGGTCACCAGGCCGATCTCATCGCTTCTGAAATCATCATCCCGATTCCTGCTCTGATAACGGCAGTCCTCCTCTCATCATTCTCCGCGAACACACTCGTCGCTGGAGGCGGTGATCTTTATCTCTCCGATGCAACTTCCGGCGTCGCAGGAGGAGGCGGTTTAGTCGAAGTCTTATACACGGAGATAGCCCGCGCCCGGCCGATCTCCTGAATTCTCTTCTATGAAACAAAAATTCGCCTTACTGCTCGCGGTCTCGGTTGTGGCTCTCTCCCTCGCTCGGGGATATATCGTTACCACGCTCCAGGTCTTGGGTTATGAAGGCGAGACGGGCATAGGTCTGGTTGGACTTAAATTTTGCTCTGGCCGCGAACGGCAAGCTTTTACTCCATGAAACTGAAGTCACTGTTGGCGTTGAGCCTTGCATTGGCGACAATCGCATTCCTTCCGGCACGTGGAGAGCCATCCCAAAGCCTTCCGCCTCGCCCCTTGGAAACTGCAAAAACCGACGTCCAAAAGCCGCGGCCATTGCCGACCCGTCCGCCCATCAAGAAAGATGCCACCCCCAGGCCCGTGATCGGACCGTCCGTTCCTGTTTCGCTTCAAAAAGATTTCCCCACTTTTCGAATTCAACCTAAGGATGCGCCAACTGTCCCTGAGATTGATGATGCAGTCGACGCAGTGATGAAACTCAATGGAGTGCGGGGCGCCGCTCTCGCCATCGTGAATGGCACCCGGCTGGTCTACGCCAAAGGTTATACCTGGGCACCGTCGGATTACCCGGACGTCCAGCCGACCACATTCTTCCGCCAGGCGAGCGTCTCCAAAACATTTGCTGCTATCGCCACCTACCAACTACTTCAAGCAAGCGAAAAAAACGGGAAGTTCACACTGGATACGACAATGCAGTCGATCCTCCATTTGAAAACACCGGACGGCAGGGAACCGACGGATCCAAATTTCAGCAGGATCACAATTCGGCATCTGCTGGACATGACTGCGGGCGTGGACCCGGGGCTGCTTTGGCGTGATGTCGCGGCAACCCGGGCGTTCAAGGCTCAACTGCCGGCGACGCCTGCGCAGGTTGCCTCTTATTGCGCTTCTCAGAAACTCGCGGGGCGACCGGGCGACAAATCGATCGCCACCTATAGCAACGGTGGCATGTTCCTGTTGAGTCAGGTCATAACGAAGCTACGCGGGGCGAAGTCTTTCGAAGCCGCGCTGACCGATTCGCTCCTGCAACCACTAAGCATGAGCCGCGTGCGAGAGGCTCGTTCTCTGGTTGAGGCGCAGCTGCCGGACGAAGTTCGCTACCATCCAGACCCCCTCCAGATTCCTCCGCCCGCCAATGCTATCCCCAAGGTGAAAAGCGTGATGTCTCCAGGTCAACCGATGGTGACCGCAGGATATGGCAACATCAATCTGGAAAACGGCGACGGCGCGGGCGGGCTTTCCGCCGCCGTCACCGACGTCGCGCGATTACTCGCAGCCCTCAGTCTGAAAGAGAACAATCCTATGCTCGACGACGCGACCATAACGAAAATGCTTTCGAACGCGGCAGCGGATTCCGCGGATCCGCAGTTGATATACGACAGCAAAGGGAAAGGAAAAGCATGGGGGTTTCATGGCTTCGACCACGTGGCCACCATCGATGCCCGGAGCGGCGTCTATTCCGGCTACAAGGGCGGGGATCTCCCCAGCAGCCAAAACGGCATCTATTTTGAACAAGGGGGAATATCCTACGTTATTTGCTGGAACGGCCCGGTGCCACACACCGAGCTGCCGTTTTATCCCAAGTTCTCAAGAGTGTTGGAGGCTGCCAAAAAATACAACTGGGGTAACACGGATCTGTTCCCGCAATACGGCATGCCGTCGTTCTCGAGCAGAAGCGCGGCTCGCAACGCGCCCGGCGATTTCAAGGTCGAGCCGACACCGAGCTTCAGACAGACTTCTGTCAAAAGTCCGCACTAAATGCCTGGTTGATTCCGCCATGAAACAGAATTCAAAGATGGACTCTCGCCCTTGCCATGACAGACTCTGGCCTTGCGGAACGAAAGGATCGCCGGCTCGGATCAGGTCGCAGTCACAATTACTCTTTCAGCGGCCGAGTTGCTGATTACTTACCGCTCGCCGGGCTTGGGCGCGACAGCACAAAATCTTTTCCTTGTCCTCGGCACCGGGCGGGGAATCGGCGCAGCCGTGATTCCATTCGGGCAGCACTCCGAGGGATCCACGGTCTTCCTGCCCTTCAAAGCGGACCTTCTTCTTTCGGTCGAAATCAGGGCCGATCAGGTCAGTTCTTTCATTCGTCGATGGGACCACTGGCGCTGGAGCGATCGGGAGAGAACAGACGCTTTCGAGGCGACCGGGGCAGATGGCGAATTTATCTTTCGCATTCCGCGCCCGCTCGTCGGCGATGTTAGCCCGATCGACTTCGTGGTTTACGCAAAAGACCCCAGCGCGAACGACGGCTGGGGGTGGTTCTGGGGATGCTCCGATCGGACGGTCGATTCCGGTGTCGGAGACAAATACATTCCCCATTACCATGAGTTGCGGCTGCAATCCGTCATTCCGAGCGCAGTCGAGAAACCTCGTGCAGAATTGCCCGAAGTCCCGCGGGATCCTTCGACAGCGCTTCGCTTCGCTCAGGATGACAGCGCGGGGTCGACCGAAACACCGATGTCGATTTTGACTCTGCGCGACCGGCATTGCTCGGACCAAGAAAGGGTTCGCATCTATCAACTGTTCGTCAGGCTGTTTGGAAACACCAATGAGACCCGCAAGAGAAATGGAACGCTTGCGGAAAATGGCGTGGGCCGATTCGCTGACATCAACGACGCGGCTTTAGGCTCAATCCGTGCGATGGGATTCACCCACATCTGGCTCACCGGCGTTTTACAGCAGGCGACGGCCACGGATTATTCCGAATTCGACCAGCCCGCCGACGACTCGGACCTCCTGAAAGGGCTCGCGGGCAGTCCCTATGCAATAAAGGATTATTTCGATGTCTGCCCGGACTACGCGGAGAAGCCGGCCGAGCGCCTGAAGGAGTTCGGGGAACTGATCGGTCGGATCCACGCCCACGGCCTCAGGGCAATCATCGACCTCGTCCCGAATCACGTCGCGCGCAGCTACGACTCCTGTGTGAAGCCGGATTGTAATTTTGGAACCTGCGGCGGAGGCGCCGGCGCGGGCGATGACACGACGAAGTTTTTCGATCCGCATAACAACTTTTTCTATCTCACGCCGGATGGGAATGGCCCTCCCCTGCGGCTGCCGACATTTCGCGACGGCCAGCCCGTCAGTCCAACCTGCCAGCTGCCCGGGGCGAACTGCGATGGATTTTTTGAGGGTGAGAAAATATTCGGGCGGGTAACGGGCAACAACGCCGTGACCTGGACGCCGCACCTGAACGATTGGTACGAGACGATCAAACTGAATTACGGTTTCGATTTCACCGATCCTTCAAAATCGACCCGCGAGTATCCCAACGCCTGGTCGCCTGAAAAACAGATTCCCGACACCTGGAAGAAGGTCGACCGGGTCATCGAACACTGGCAATCACTCGGACTCGACGGATTCCGTTGCGACATGTCGCACATGGTGCCGCCAGAAACGTGGTCGTGGGCCATAGCGCGAGCGCGCCACCGTCGCCCGGATGTTTTCTTCATGGGCGAAGCGTACAATGACGATCCGGCCAAAGTGCCCGGGAGCGATCCGGTCGTCTCACAGCTCAACGGCGGACAGGGTAATGTGCTCTTCGATTTGTTGAACGCTGGATTCAATGCGGTCTACGACGCCCCGTCCTATCGGGCGCTGAAACGCATTTACGATGGCTCTGGCTGGGCAAACGACATCGATCGGGAAATCGCCGACGCGTTCATCTGTCATAATTCAGTCCGCTACGCCGAGAACCACGATGAGGTCCGCCTGGCCGCGCAGACCGAATGGGGCGGCATCGGCATGAGAGTAGGCCGGTCAGTCTCGGCGATTCTTTACGGGCTCTCCCGCGGTGCGATCATGCTCTACAACGGACAGGAAATCGGAGAGCCGGCCACCGGCGCGGAAGGTTTTGCCGGAGACGATGGGCGCACGAGCATCTTCGATTACTGGTCGATGCCCGAGTTTGCGAAATGGGTGAACGACCACCGTTACGATGGCGCACGGCTCTCCGGTGAGCAGCGAGAGCTGAGGAATTTTTACAGCCGCCTCGTGAATCTCGTCGGCGAACCTGCATTTTGTGATGGCAAATTCTTCCCGCTCAATCCCGGGAACCGGGAAAATGAGTCCTTCGGAAGGCTGCCCGGAGAGCAAGCGAGTGGCCACTGGCTTTACGCCTTTCTTCGTTATGATCCCGGAACTCCACAACGTTTCCTTGTGCTGGCAAACCTGCATCCGACAATGGCATTGAGGGATGTTCGTATTTCTCTCCCCCAAGACGCGCTCCAGTTTCTTGATCTAGGTATCGATGGTAACAGCAAGGAGCTCGCCTGGATCGAGCGCCTTTCCGGGCAATTAGAGCCAATCAGCCTAACGACCGAAGGATCCGGCAGCGTCAGTATTCCGATCGTCGAGATAGAATCGCTTTCCGCGTTCTATTTCGAATTCGTTTAAGCACAAGGTGGGAGGGCCTTTGTGCCCCGACTGTTTTTCTGCCGGGAAAGAGTCGGCCCCAAAAGGCCCCTCTCCCTTTGGCCCCAATCCGCGCCGTGCTTCTACGCGTTCACCGCGAGCAGCACCGCCTTCTGCACGTGGAGCCGATTCTCCGACTGGTCGAAGATCGTTTCCGCGTTCGCTTCCAGGGTCGCGTCGTCGATCTCCTGACCTCGATGCGCCGGGAGGCAATGCATGACCAGCGCGTCCGGCTTTGCCAGTTTCACGAGTTCCTGATTGATCCAGTAAGGTCCCAGCTCTGCTTCCCGCCGAGCCTCCTCCCCTTCCTGTCCCATCGAAACCCAGATGTCGGTGTAAAGGACATCCGCACCTCGCGCGGCTTCCTGCAAATCCGCGTTGCAGACGATGTTTCCGCCGGCCCGCTTGAGGCTCTCTTTGTTCGGCTGATACTTTGGCGGAGAAGCGAGCCGTAATTCGAAATTTAATTTTCCGGCGGCAAACATCCACGAGCGCGCGGTGTTAGAAGCGCCATCGCCGACAAAGGTCACGACCTTCCCGGCAATGCTTCCACGCTTTTCCTGAAAGGTGAAAATGTCCGCCAGGATCTGGCACGGGTGTTCCTCGTCCGTCAGGGCGTTAATCGTCGGCATGCCGGAGAACTCGGCGAACTCCTCGGTGTCAGTCTGGGCGAAAGTGCGGATGATCGTACCGTGGATCATCCGGGCCAGGACTCGCGCCGTGTCCTTAATCAGCTCGCCCCGGCCAAGCTGGATATCGTTCGGGTTCAGGAAAATCGTTTCGCCCCCCAGTTCGCGCACCCCCACTTCAAATGAGACGCGAGTCCTGGTCGACGGCTTCGAAAAGATCAGGCCCCAGGTCTGGCCGCGGAGCGGAAATTCAGTCTGCTTGCCGCGGTTCTGCTTTTGCAAAGCAGCGACTCGAAAGATGCTCTCCATCTCCGCCCGGCTCAGTTGTTCGATGCTGAGAAGGTTCTTCATCTTCACGTCGCCAACTCCGCCACCACGGCCTCAATCGCACGCAAACCCTCCATCGCTTCCGGGCGAGTCAGGTTCAGTGCCGGTAAAAGACGGATAACCGACGTCCCGGCCGGAACCGTCAGGACGCCGGCGGCATGCAATCGTTCCACGACTTGCAGAGACGGCGCTTTTTCGGAGGCGCCAAAACCGGGCGCATCGGTTCGAAACTCGAGTCCGATCATCAAGCCGAAGCCGCGCGCTTCCTTCAGCACAGAAGGAAATTTGCGGATCAATCTTTGCAGCTCGTCGATTATGAAGCGGCCGAGTTCCCGCGCATTCTCCGCCAGTTGATCGCGCTCGATCACTTCCAGGACCTTCAACGCCACTGCGCAACCGAGCGGATTACCTCCGAATGTCGTCGCGTGCGTTCCACTCGAAAGAAGGTCGGAATATTTTTCGCGCACCCAAAAAGCCCCGATGGGAAATCCGCCGCCGAGCGATTTCGCCATCGAAATAGCGTCGGGTTGAAAATCCCCGGCCTTATTTTCCAGGACTCGCTGCCAGCCGTGGAAACAGCCGGTTCGAAAATGGCCAGCCTGCACTTCATCCAGAAGCAGAAGGAGTCCGCGCTCGTCGCAAAGTTTTCGCAAGCCAAGAAGATACTCCGCTGTCGCCACGGTGATCCCGCTCTCACCCTGAATTGATTCGATAAGAATCGCTGCGGTTTGCGGTGTGACCGCGGCGCGCATCGCTTCCAGATCATTGAACGGCACCTGCCGAAATCCGGCGACCATCGGTTCGAAACCTTTTTTTACCTTTTCCTGTCCGGTGGCCGCGATCCCCGCCAGGGTCCGGCCGTGGAACGAGCCGTCGGTGGTCAGGACTTCGTAGCGTCCTTCGTCGTGCCCAAATTTTCGGGCGAGCTTGTAAAGCCCTTCGTTCGCTTCCGCGCCACTGTTACAGAAAAAACAACGACCCGGGCCAATCAACCCGACGAGGGCTTCCGCGAGCTGGGCCTGCGGTTTCGTAAAATAAAGATTCGAAACGTGGAGAAGTTTTCGGGATTGCTCGAGAAGCGCGTCGGTGATTTCAGGATTCGCGTGGCCCAGGGCGCAGACGGCGATGCCGCCGCCGAGGTCGAGATAACGCCGGCCCGCGACGTCGAAAACGTGACTCCCTTCGCCGTGGTCCAACGCCAGATCGAACCGGGCATATGTCGGAACGACGTTTCGTTGAAACAGTTTTCTAATGTCGCTGAGCCGATCGATTTTGAGGGCTTTCATGTCCCCCGACATCTCCATTTTCACAGGACCACCTCCGTGCCGACGCCGGCATCGGTGAAAATTTCGAGCAAGACCGAATGCGGAACCCGGCCATCGACGAATTGCACTTTCTCAACGCCGCTCTGGACCGCGATAATCGCGCTATCCACTTTCGGGATCATCCCCGTCCCGATCACCCCGCTTGCCTTCAGCTCCGGCACTTCACTCGCGCTGAGATGAGTCATCAGGGAATTTGGATCAGCCGGGTCGCGCAACAATCCCGGAACGTCGCTCATGAAAACCAAGCGGCGCGCCCAAAGCGCGATCGCGGTCCGGGCGGCTGCAACGTCCGCGTTGCAATTGTAAATCCGACCATCTTCGCCGCGGGCCGTCGGGCTGACCACGGGCGTAATCCCCCGTCGGATGCATTCCCGCAACGGCGCGACATTTACGTCCACGACCTCGCCGACGAACCCGAGATCGATCGGGTTCCCCTGCTCGTTGCTGGCGGAAAATTTCCGGCATCGAAAGATCTCCGTTCCGGAAAACCCGCGCGCTCTTCCTCCGAGTCCTTCGATGGCGGTCACGATTTCCGGATTAATTTCGCGCGAAAGGACTTCATCCACCAGCTTCACCGTGGCCTCGTCCGTGACCCGCTGGCCTTGGAGAAATGTCGTTATCAAGCCGGCGGCTTCGAGCGCCCGGGTCACTGCTTTGCCGCCGCCATGCACAATCACTGGGTTGATCCCGACCGCTTCAAGAAAGACGATCTCGCGGGCGACGCGATGACGTTCCGTCGGGTCGGGCGAATCCATGAAGCTGCCGCCGTACTTGACCACAAAAACCTCGCCGCGAAAACGCTGGATGTAGGGCAGCGCCTCAAGAAGAGTTCCGGCTTTGGTGATTATTTCCTGCATTAGTTACATGGCCTGTTGGAACTGGTGGATCGAGCCTTGCGTCGCTCGATGGCAAAATATACGCGGCCTTGCCGCCATTCTGAAGCATCGCGCTTCGGAGCGCGGGATCCACCTTAAGAATTCCATGTTTAACCGCCGAGCGACTTCGGGTCGCTTAGGTCGCCCTTGTTAAACTCAACATACTCTTCCGTCAGGTCGCTCGTATAAAGAACGCAATCGTGCCGACCGGCATTGAGGAAAATGTGGAGATCGAATTCCCGCTCCGAGACGATGGCTCCCAGCGTTTGCAACGCGACGCGAGTCG
>JBBRMO010000038.1:0-10972 GCA_038230815.1 Chthoniobacterales bacterium | reverse complement strand
TCCGCTCGGGAAGACACAAAAAAATCCACATCCAGAACCACTTGATCGCACGAAACCTAGTTGCCGGATCACCGGCGAGAGCCTCATTTAAATTCCTATGAAAAATTATGTAACCTCACTCTCACGTCTTGTCTTCGTGGCCCTGATCGGCGGCGGCCTTTGCCTCGGCGTTTCGGCGCAGGCTGCGCAAAAGAAAGAAGAGAAAAAAACCGAGCAACCTTCGCCGAGTCCGGCCTCAAGCGCGCTCAGCGCGAAGGACAAATCCTTCATGAAAGAAGCTGCCCAGGGCGGCATGATGGAAGTCGACATGGGCAAGATGGCCCAGCAAAAAGGCAAGAGCGCCGACGTCAAGAAAATCGGCAGCCGGATGGTAGCGGATCACAGCAAGGCGAACGCCGAGCTGATGGCGATCGCGAAGAAGAAGGGTGTCGATCTGTCGAAAGAGAAGGCCAAGATGATGCATCTGAACGACGCCAACTTCGATAAGGAGTATGTAAACGCGATGGTGGATGACCACCAGAAGGACCTCGCCACCTTTCAGGCCGAAGCGAAAAATGGCAGTGATGCCGATGTGAAAGCGTTCGCCTCGAAAACCGCCGGGGTGATTCAAAAGCACCTCGAGATGGTGAAGGCCGCACAGGCCAAGATGAAGTGACTGGTGGATCGAGCGTTCCGTCGCTCAATATTAAAAGTGGCAGCGCTGCGTGAAGTGGCATCGCGCGACTGAGCGCGAGCCACCTAGGCGCTCACGCGTAACTGCAACTGGACGACCGGGACTGCATCGCCCGGCGGTAGGTCAATCGCGGGCAAATATAGTTGCGGATCGATCCCGGTTATTTTTAACCGCAATGATTTCGCATCCGGCACCCGCTCGGCGTCGCCTCGGATCGCGATTGAATCGAAGTCCGATTTTTGGGCGGCCGAATAACAGTTGGTGCCGCCCTTCATCAACCGGATCGATGAGACTTCAATCGTCGTGAGCGCACTGACGAAATCGATCCGCAAGGGCGCGGCGCCGGCGGGCGGGGGCAATTCGATGCGAACCTCCTTCCAGCCTTCGTGACCTACGCGGGCGTAAACGGAATCCTCTTCGCGGTGGGAGCCGTCGTTCGTATGGAAAACCTGGATGACTGTTTGTTGCGCGAACGGGGTGTTTCTAATCGAGCCGTCTCGCCAATGTTGGGCAATCTTCTCCTCCGTCGCCTGAGCGCGTCCGCTATAATATCTGGCCAGCGCATCGTTTGATTCATTGGGCGGCGCGAGGAGCTTCTCGAGGAATCCCGGGAGCGTTGTGGCCGGCGGTTTCTGCCAGACGCCGAGACCGGGTCCCTCTTCAAACGTCCAGGAACGGCTTTGTGACTGCAACTCGGCCCAGACTTTCCACACTCCGAAACCTTTGCTTCGCACGCCCACGTCGTGGAGCAGAAGAATTCCTCCAGGCCGGAGTTTCGGCAGCCACGATTCGACGTCGTGACGGACGGCCTCTTCAGTGTGCAGGCCATCGAGATGGAGAACATCGATGCTCTCGTTTTCGAAACGGATGAGCGCCTCATCAAAAGGGGAGCGCAGCAGAGTGGAGAACGCTTCGTAGTGGAGCCGGTTGTGATCGGAAACCTGCGCAAAAGTCGTCTCGTCGTAGCCGCCCGCATGCTGATCGCCGCGCCAGGTATCGATCCCGAAACAGCGCGTGCCGGTTTGGTTTTCGACCGCCGCCTGGCAGAAGGCGAAATAGCTTTCTCCGCGATCGACGCCCAGCTCGACGAGCAGCGCCGGTTTCAACACCGCCACGAGGTCGTAGGCAAAGTGAAGGTGCGGTGTCCACGCGCCCACCCCGTAAATCCGCGGTTCGAAGTGGCGCGAGGGCAAATCCCCGTGGATAATTTCCGTTCTCATGCCGGCCGGGCAGGATACCTTGCCGGGGGAAAGATGACAGCCTGCAAGCAATCCGATTGTAATCCGGTCCCGGCTGGCTGACCCATTCTCTTTCGATGTTCGAAGAATTGCCGAGCCTTAATGGATTCCAGCCGAAATTTTATTCGGGCGGGCCGGTGCGATTTCATCTGCCGTTATTCTACGATCTGGTTGCGGCCGCGAAGCCGAAAATGACAGTCGTAGTGGGCTTCGGAGATGGCGAGGCGTTTTCCACGTTATGCCAGGCCGGAGCCGAGGCGGGGAATCTTGGCCAATGCGTTGCCGTGCGGCGCGATCGTCCGGACGAGCCAGAATCGGACGATACCCGATGGCGGGAAGACGCGGCCCAGGCCCAGGAGGTTTATGGAAATCGGGCGCGATTTTTTCGCCGCGCCGAGGCCGCGCTGTCCGAAGTCGCGGACGGCAGCGTGGATTTCCTGCTTATCGACGATTCGGATTCCGGGTCGGAAATTGCGGCCGATTTGAAAGCATGGGAGCCGAAGCTGGCGGCGCAGGCGGTGGTGTTGCTCCATGGCATAGGGGTAGAACGAGAAGACAGTCCCGCAGCGGCTTGGGCGGCGTGGGTCGGAGAGCGGGCGGAGGTGTCATTTCCTGCCGGTCTTGGACTCAATCTCGCCCGACAAGGTAAAACGCCGGTTAAAGCGATCCTGTTTGAGCTGCTTTTTGGTCAAACTGCGAAACCCAAAGAGCTGGCTGAAGTCTACCGGCTGGCTGCGAAACGAATCGATGCCGCGGACCGCGCGGAGAGGGCGGTGCGAGCGAGCGCGGCCCTGGAGATGCGGCAGATCTGGCTGGACTCCATTTTGACCGATCGATGGAAAGCGCAGGAAGTCATGGATCATCAGGCGCGGCTCGTCGCCCACCAGGAGCACGATCTCGGCGAGCGCGGCCGGCACATGGAGAAACAAGCGCAGCAAATTGCGGATCTCGAAGGCCGGCTCGAGCTCGCTGTAGCCCAGCATGAGGAGCTAAAACAGCAATTCGAAAACCTGCACCGCGACCGCGCGAAAGCCCAGCTAGTTATGGACGCACAGGCGGAACAGGTAAAACACTGGGTCGCACAAGCCGAATCTCTCAGGGCCGAGGTCGCCAAGGGTGGCCAGCTGATCAAGGAGCAGAAGGTGCTGTTGAAGACGGCGAAGGCGGCGTGCCGCAAGAAGGGCCGGTGTTTCCAAGTCCACACGGAGCCCAGGATTCAGCGCTCATTCAGCGAAAAATTCGTGCGCGAACTTCAGCGGCTGCCGCGGAATCTGGGGATCGCCCGGGAGAAGGAAGAGAAGTTAGTGCCAAAGCCGCCGGAGCTTGAATTGACTCCAGCGGGAGAGCCAGGCCGCTATGAGAAGTGGATAGCGGAAAACGAACCGGACTCGGCTGGACTGGATGAACAACGCTCCCGGGCGCTCGAAATGACGAGCGGGCCCAGGATCAGTCTATTGACCCCGGTGCATAACACGCCGGTCGATTTTCTGGAGGAAATGTTCGAGTCGGTTCTGGCCCAAACCTACGATCGTTGGGAGCTTTGTGTGGTGGACGGCGGCTCGGATTCGGCGGGCACGATCGAGGTGCTGCGTCGCTGGTCCAAACACGACGACCGGATTCGGATCGAGCGGCTCGAAGAAAATCTCGGGATCTCCGGCAACACGAATCGCGCCCTGCGCATGGCCACCGGCGATTTCGTGGCCTTCCTCGATCACGACGATGTTCTCGCGCCGTTTGCTCTTTTTGAATTGGCCCGGGCTGTGATCGACTCCGCGAGCACCGATATTTTTTACAGTGACGAAGACCGGCTCAATCCAGACGGCCAGAGACACAGTCCGTTCTTCAAGCCAGAGTGGAGTCCGGAGCTCCTTTTGAACTCCATGTATATCGGGCACCTTGGCGCCTATCGACGTGTTCTCGCGCTGGATCTCGATGGTTTCCGGAAAGAATTCGATCTTTCGCAGGATTACGATTTTGCCCTGCGCGCTACCGAACGGGCTCGCGGAATCCATCACATTCCAAAGGTTCTTTATCATTGGCGTGAACATCCGGCGTCCGGCTCCACTGGTGGAAAGCCGGAGGCGCGCCAGACGAACCTCGCAGCCCTGGCCGATGCGATGCGCCGCCGAAATCTGTCAGCCGACATTCTCGAATATCCGACTGCGAATCGCGCGCGCCTTAAAGTTTCCCGCTGGCCGCGCGTTTCCATCGTTATCCCGACCGACTCGCCGATGCGCGCGCAGGCCTGCCTGCAAGAGCTGCCGCGGGCGACGAAGTATCCGGATCTGGAGATCGTGCTGGTCACCAACAGCCAGCTGGCCGAATCCTTGAAAATTCTGGAGACGGATCACGCGACGTTGCGTCTGGTCCCGTACGACAAGCCGTTCAATTTTTCGGATAAATGCAACGCAGGCGCGGCTGCGGCGACCGGCGATCGGTTGATCTTTTTCAATGACGACGTGGAGACCGAACAGCCCGACTGGATCCAGAACCTGATCGAGCCGCTCGAAAATCCGGAGGTCGGAGCGGTTGCGCCCAAGCTGCTTTATGAAACCGGCAAGATTCAGCATGCCGGCCTGGTCACGGGCGTGCGTGGACTGGTCGGGACTGCCTTCCATCAGAGATCGGCGGACTCAACGGAGTATGTAAATTTCGCTCAATCGCTTCGAAACGTATCCGCACTTTCGGCTGCGTGCCTGGCGATGCGCCGGGACGACTTCGTGAGGGTCGGCGGCTTCGATGCGGTGAATACGCCAATCGCGCATTCCGATGTGGATCTTTGTTTCAAGGTTCGCGAAGCGGGGCTGCGCTGTGCCTACACGCCGTTTGCAACCTTGCGCCATTCCGGCCACGTCTCCATCGGCGTCTCCGAAAAGCAAAGCCGCCGGCGCCTACAGGACAAGGCTACCCCGTTCTTGTTAAAGCGCTGGGGCGGTTACGCGACGCACGATCCCTATTTTCCGGACAACATGCGGGACTGGCTGCACATTGATTCGCCTACTCCGATTCGAATGCACGCTGTCCAGCGGGCGGCGGCGATCGATACCTCGCCGGACCTTCTTTTTGTTTCGCACGATCTCACCTTGAGCGGCGCGCCGATCTTGCTCCTTCATCTCGCGACGTGGTGCCAGCGCAACGGGATGTTTGTCACCGTGGTGGCGCCGGCCGACGGGCCCTTGCGCGAAAAATATGAGGCGGCGCGCATTCCGTTGATCATCGATCCGCTCTGCGAAACCGGGCACGAATCGTTCGCAAGATTCGCGCGCGACTTCGATTGTGTCCTGGCTAACACGGTCCGGACGGAGGGCGCGGTTCGCGCGGCGCATGCTGCGAAGACGCCCGTGATCTGGTGGGTTCACGAAACTCAGGTCGGCGAACATTATCTTCGCGAAGAGGCGAAATTGCGCTCCGCCCTGCCGCTGGCGGATGCGATCCTCGCGCCGACCGAGCGAACGGCGAGCGTTTACAAACCGTTCACCGAAGCCCCGGTGAAATGTTCGCCGTACGGAATTCCGGACCTTCGAGGGGAGGGGGACACAGAGCGGGCCAGTGCAACGAAAGATGTGCTCCGGTTTCTCGTGCTTGGAAGTATCGAGCCCCGCAAAGGTCAGGACATATTTTTTGAAGCCGTGTCACTCTTGCCGGAGCGGACGCAGAGGGTTGCACAGTTCCGTGTCGTAGGGCGGGTAATGGATCCTGAGTTTGGGGCTCGAGTTCAGGCAGCTGCCGCGGGACTGGGAAATGTCTCGATCGAATCTGAGAGCGATCATCTCCAGGCGCTGGAGGCGATTCGGGAGAGCGATGTCCTGGTTTGCTCATCGCGCGACGAGGCGCTGCCGGTAACAATTTTAGAAGCTCTGAGTTTGGGCAAAGCTGTCGTCACCGCGAGGGTCGGCGGCGTTGCGGAAGTGCTCACGGACGACCAGAATGCATTGATCGTTAAACCGGAAGATGCCAGGGCCCTGGCGAGCGCGATGCAACGGGTGATTGATAATCCAGAGTTGGCCCGGCGACTTGGGAAGGCTGGACGCGCGACCTTCGAGAAGAGCTTCACCCAGGACCGCTTCGGCGCTGATTTCCGCGAACTGGTGGCCGACGTCATACGGGCTCATCCGTGAAGCGCGCGGCGCCAGAGTCTCGACCATCGGTCCTGGTGGTGAGTCATGAAACGACTCTGACCGGCGCTCCCATTCAACTCCTCCATCTCGTCAGGACCCTGCATGATGAGGGCTGGAACCTGGTCTTTGCCGCACCGGAGCCCGGACCGATCAGCGACCGGCTCGTTGCGCGAAATGTGCCGGTTATCATTCATCGCGGTCTCCTCGATGAACCTGAGCAGACGAAGCTGCGCCAGCTCGCCGCCGATTGCGACGTTGTCCTGGCAAACACGATCGTGAGCTGGGCCGCCGTGCGCGCGGCGCGGGCCGAAAATAAACCCGCGATTTGGTATCTCCACGAGACCCTCGTGGCGGTCAGGTTGATTCGAGAGATATCCGAGATCCGTCCCACCTTGCATCTGGCGAGCTTGCTGGTCACGCCAACCCAGCAAACCGCGCGGGTGTTTGAAGGCCTGACGAGTACGCCTGTAGTGGTGGTGCCTTATGGGATTCCGACGCCCGCGGGCGGAGCGGGGCCCCCCCAGAAGTCGCGGAAGTTCATAACCCTGGCCAGCATCGAGCCGCGCAAAGGCCAGGACATCCTGGTCGAAGCGATCAGGAAAATTCCGCGAGACCTGGCGGCAGGGGCGAGCTTTAAATTTGTCGGTCGTTTTCTGGAAGGGTCCTTCGCCGGCGAGGTGAAACAAAATGCCGCGGAGCTCAGCCACGTTGAGTTTACGGGCGAGCGCGACCACGATGGGTCGCTCCGATTACTCGCGGAGTCCGATGTACTCGTCTGCCCTTCGCGCGATGAAACAATGCCGATCACGATCCTGGAGGCGATGGCTCTGGGCAGGGCTGTGGTGAGCACCGATGTGGGCGGAATTGCCGAATGGTTGCGCGATGATAGCAACGCTCTCCTGGTTCCGCCGAACGATCCGGCGCCGCTGGCGCGCGCCCTCACACGCTGCCTGAGCGACAACGAACTAGTCCCTCGCCTGGGGGAGGCGGCGTTGCGGACGTTTCAGCGTCACTTCACCCTGGAGCGGTTTGTGGCGCGGTTCTCGGTTTTGCTGAACGAAGTTCGCGAACCAAAAAGTCGAAGAGACTCCAGCATCGCCACCGGATACGCTGAATGGCTCCGAGAGTTCGAACCTATCGATGCCGTCGATCTCCGGCTGCGATTGCGTCGCCTTCTCCGGCAGCCGCTGATTTCTGTCGTGCTGCCGGTTTACAATCCGCCATTACGATTCCTCCAAGCCGCGATCGCCTCGGTGAGAAACCAGATTTATCGCCACTGGGAGCTTTGCATCGCGGACGATGCCTCCACCGATCCCAAAATTCGCCCGTTCCTCGAAGGGTTGGCGGCCGAGGAGAGCCGGATCAAGCTCACGTTTCGTCAGAGGAACGGTCATATTTCCGCCTGCTCAAACTCGGCTCTCGCCCTCGCGAAGGGCGAATGGTGCGCGTTGCTCGACCAGGACGACGCGTTTGCGGAAGACGCCTTGGCTGAAGTGGCGCTGGAAATTTCCCGGCATCCAGACGCAGGCCTGATTTATTCCGACGAAGATAAAATCGACGAAGACGACGTACGCTCGACACCGTTCTTTAAGCCAGATTGGAACCCGGAACTGTTCCTTGGGCAAAATTACATCAATCACCTGGGCGTTTACCGGACGGCGCTTTTGGGCGGGATCGGCGGGTTCCGCGAAGGCTTTGAGGGCTCGCAGGATTACGATCTGGCCTTGCGCTGTATCGAACGCCTGGCGCCCGAACAAGTTCGCCACATCGCGAGGGTTCTTTATCATTGGCGGATGGTGGGCGGAAGCCTCGCTGCGGCGCCGGACGCTAAACCGTATGCGAGAGAAGCCGCGCGCCGGGCCATCGCGGAGTCTCAGGAACGCCGGGGCCGGGCTGGCCGCGTAACCGCGTGTCCGGAGAACAACGAGTCGCACCGTTTTGTTTACGAGGTGCCGAAGCCGGCGCCACTTGTTTCGGTCATCATCCCTACTCGAGACCGGGTCGAACTATTGCAACGTTGTGTCGAGAGTCTGCGAGCGAAAACAGATTACGATCCATTCGAAATCATCGTCGTCGATAACGGCTCCGCAGAAGATGCGACCCATATTTTTTTGCGCGAGGCTGAAGCCGCCGGTGTCTTTCGTGTTCTCACCGACGCCGGCTCTTTTAATTACAGCCGGCTCAATAACGGCGCGGCCGCGATTGCTCACGGGGAGCTGCTTTTGTTTTTGAATAACGACACCGAAGCCGATGAACCCGGCTGGCTTACGGAAATCGTGAGTCACGCCGTGCAACCGGATGTCGGTGCGGTCGGGGCGCGGCTCTGGTTCCCGAACGGCACTTTGCAACATGGCGGTGTCGTTCTGGGCTTGGGCGGCGTGGCCGGTCATGCCTTTCCAGATATTCCGCGCGGGCACCCTGGTTATTTCAATCGCGCGATGCTCCAACAGAATTGTTCTGCGGTGACGGGCGCGTGCATGGCGGTGCGCAAAGCGGTTTTCGAGGAACTCGGCGGATTCGATAAAGTTCATCTTGGCGTCACCTTCAACGACATCGATTTTTGCCTGCGGTTGGCCGGCCGTGGTTATCGGATCGTCTGGACGCCTTACGCGAATCTGATTCATCACGAATCCGCTTCGCGCGGGCACCAGCGCTCGCCCGATGAGCAGACCGAGTTTATGGAAGCGGCGGCCTACCTGCAGAAAACGTGGGGCGCCGAGTTGATGCGGGATCCCTTCTACAACCCGAATCTTTCGCTCCATCTGCCGGGATTCGAGCTCGCTTTTCCGCCGCGTCATTCTCTGTTGCCTAACGCCTGGATGAGCTCTCCGGCAGAAATCGGCGCGTCGAAAACCGACCTTAACCCTTCATAATTCTTTGGCCTTGTGGAGAACGGCAAAGTTCGTCATGACGGTGAGTTTCTCGATGGGATAATCGGTATAGTTGCCCGCCGCCGTGGGCGCCTGGGAGTGATCAAGTAATTGCTTGATCAGACCAATCATGCCGTTCTTGTGGCTGGGGAAAACTTGTGGCATTCCAGGTAACCCAATTTCCGGCGGATCAAACGGTGCAGCGTCCCAGCCGCCGCCGGAGGTGAAGGCGGTGCATATGTCTTCTATTATGTAAACTCCACCCGGAGTAAGGCCTTTTCTGAAAAGGTGAGCGAACGATCTGGCCGTATGACAGCCCAAATGGGAGCAATCATCGATGATGATATCAAAAGGGGCCCCGGCGATGGCGATGGCCTGATCGAGCAGCGCCGTGTTGTCTTGCGCTCCGTGGACGAAGTGAAACCGCTCGTTCGTGGGGAATAATGCAGGTTGTGGTTCACCATCGAGTCCGACCACGGTGGCGAGCGGAAAGTAGTTTTCCCAAAGCGTCATTGAAGCACCCTCGTGCACGCCAAGCTCCAAAAGACGGATAGGCAAGAATCGGAGGGGTTCGAAGAGGCGACCGTACTCGCTTAAATAGATATCAGGTTTGCGATAGGGATCATTTCCGTAAAGCGTCGCCGCGAGTTCGGTCAGAAAATTCGTCTCAACCATTTTTTCGAATGTCTAAGTCACGGCAAAACCAACAAACGGGCGTCAGGGCTTCCGCGCGATAAGCACGGAGTCGTGCCATTTATTGCTCTCATTATCGTATTGCGGCAGGTCTTCCCACTGCGTCGTGGCTTCGATGACATCGAGGCCGGCGTAACGCGCGACAGCCCGTAACCCGTCGGGATACATCCGCCAGCAATCGACCGGGAAGCGGTGTTCCGGCCCGCTCGAAGGGGCGATAATGCAACACAGACCGCCCGGCTTCAGGGTCCGCGCGACCTGTCGCATTGTTTCCCAGAAAAATTCGGTGTGCTCGAAGGTTTGGCCGGCCACAATTACATCGGCGCTCTCAGCGGAAATTTCCCGCCAGTCGTAAGGATCGTTTAAGACGACGTCGACATTCGCGCCCGGAGCGAGGTCGACGCCGACATACTTCCACGGCGGCAACTCGAAAAGCGGCCGGTAACAGCCGTTAATATCCTGGCTTCCGAGATCGAGGACCAGGAGCGGTTCCCCGCGGCGGGTTTCGAGATAATCGCGCCGAAACGCGGTCATCTTGTCGAAGGAACTTGGATGCATCGGTGTCGGAGTGAACGCTGCCGGCGGCTTTTTCGCAACCCCGTTGACGAAAAAGCGCCCTTGCTTTCTCGCCCTGAGATCCAATTTTGAATCGAATGCGCAAGACGAAGATCATCTGCACGCTCGGTCCGGCGACGGAAAAGTCCGAGACCTTGCGGGGCTTGCTCGGCGCGGGAGCGGACATCTTCCGGCTCAACATGAGCCATGCGAAACACGATTGGGTGCGCGAGATCGTGCCGCGCATCCGCTCGATTGCAGCGGAAATGCAGTGTGCTGCCGCCATTCTTCTCGACACCCAGGGGCCAGCGATCCGGACCGGTGAGGTCAAGACGGATCTGAAACTGAATCCGGGCGATATTCTCGAGTTCACGGTCCGCGGCGCCAGGAGCGAGGAAAAATATTCCGTAGATGTGAATTATGAAGGACTGATCAACGACATTTCGGTAGGGGATGTCGTTCTGGTGGACAACGGCGTGATGCGCCTGCTCGTCCTCGAGAAAAAACGGAATCGGATTCGATGCAAAGTGCTGACCCAGGGAGTGCTCGGTTCGCGCCGTCACATCAATCTTCCCGGGGTCCGCGTGAACCTGCCGCCCCTGACCCAAAAAGACCTTGAAGACGTCGCGCTTGGAGTGGAACTCAAGGTCGATTTCGTCGCGCTCAGTTTTGCCCGAAAGAAAAGCGACCTCCAGGAATTGCGGCGGGTTCTGAAAAAAGCGCGGAGCCGTGCCCAGGTCGTCGCCAAAATCGAAGACCAATCCGCGGTGCGACAGATCGATCAGATGATCGCCGCGTCGGATGTCGTCATGATCGCGCGGGGCG
>JBBRMO010000037.1:0-11037 GCA_038230815.1 Chthoniobacterales bacterium | reverse complement strand
TAAATCTTTATTCCAGTATCGCTATCTTCAGCAGCCATATAACTTTTCATCGAAAGGGTGAAGGGGACCCGCCTTTGGTTTTCCCGTCGTCACACTTGGGGAAGGCGCGTCGATATTTCTTCTTAACATTTGGGGAAGTAGTTAACAACGTTAAATATTAAATATCGAAATACTGACAGCCTTTGGACGGGTCTTGTTCAATAATACTCGTCAGCGGTTCTAAACCGCTCGTTCGGAGCCGGTAAAGACGCGATCACCGCTACAGAAGGGAATCGCCAGCCGCGGGTGCCGCGGCTGCGATTATCTTGAATTCCCCTTCCACTTGGGACCGTTCTCTGGCACGGTTTTACCCGGTCCCCCGATGCTCGCCAAGATTTATTCTGCCGCCGTTTATGGAGTGGATGCTTACGAGGTAGAAATCGAAGTCAACGGGGCCGGGGGCGATCCGCACATTATCATCGTGGGCCTGCCCGATGCCGCGGTAAAGGAAAGCCGGGATCGCGTCACGACGGCGATCAGCAACAGCGGGTATTTCTGGCCCCGTGGGCGGACCACGATCAATCTCGCGCCCGCCGATATAAAGAAAGAGGGGCCCAGTTTCGACCTGCCGATTGCGCTCGGGATGATTGCGGTGAGCGAAGATCTGGACGGCTCGACCTTCGAGCGCTTCAGTTTTGTCGGCGAGCTGGCGCTGGATGGCGGCGTCCGCGCCGTCAAAGGCGTGCTGCCGGTGGCATTGGAAGCCCGGCGGCGGGCAAAAGAGGCGATTTTCGTTCCGGCCGCGAACGCGCACGAGGCCGCGATGGTGGAAGGCATCACCGTCTATGGGGTGCGGAACCTGCGGGAGACATTTCAGTTCGTTCGAGGCGAATCGACGATCGAACCTACGCCGGGCGATCTCACCTCGTTCTTTGCCACCCACAAGAATTACGAGGTCGATTTCAGCGACGTGAAAGGGCAGGGCCACGTGAAACGCGCCATCGAAGTGGCCGTTGCCGGCGGCCATAATCTCCTGATGATTGGTCCGCCCGGTTCCGGGAAATCGATGCTATCGAAGCGGATCGCCACCATCATGCCCCCGATGTCGCTCGAGGAGGCGATCGAGAGCACGAAGATCCACAGCATCTCGGGAATGCTGAATGGCGAAAAAGCGTTCGTTTCCACCAGGCCCTTCCGCTCGCCCCATCATACCATCTCGGATGTCGGGTTGCTGGGCGGCTCCGCCGTCCCCCAGCCTGGCGAAGTGAGCCTGGCGCACCACGGGGTGTTATTTCTCGATGAACTGCCGGAGTTTAAACGCTCCACGCTGGAAGTGATGCGGCAGCCGCTCGAGGACGGAAAAGTTACCGTTTCGCGGGCGGCCGGCAGCGTGACCTTCCCGTCGGAATTCATGCTCGTAGCCGCGATGAATCCGTGTCCCTGCGGATACTTCGGCGATTTGAAGCGCGAATGCCGCTGCGGCCCGGTCCAGGTGCAGCGTTATCGCCAGCGGATTTCCGGACCGCTTCTCGACCGGATTGATCTCCATATCGAAGTTCCCGCTGTTGAATACCGCGACATTGCGAGCACCCGGACCGAAGAAAATTCTGAGGCAATTCGCGTGCGCGTCCAGCGCGCGCGCGAGAAACAGCGCGCTCGTTTTCATTCGGACACGAAGGTGAACTGCAACGCGCGAATGGGGCCGCGCCAGATAAAGCAACACTGCAAACTGACCGAGGAATCTCAGGAATTGATCCGGATCGCCATGACCGAATTGAACCTGAGCGCCCGCGCCTACGATCGGATTTTAAAGGTCTCCCGCACGGTTGCCGATCTCGCCTCGTCCGATGCGATTACTCCCGAACACGTGAGCGAAGCGATCCAATATCGAACCTTCGATCGCACGCTCTGGGTGTAGTGGGGAATTCGTCAGCCTTCGGACGTGACGCATTGACAGAGCCAGCGAAACGCGGTTCATCACTTAACTGATGAGCCGAATCCTGATTGCCGACGACCAGAACGATGTCCTGGAGGCATTGCGGATTTTGCTCAAGGGAGACGGACACCAGACCGATGCGGTCACATCGCTGGCGGGAATTTTTCAGGCGCTGGAGAAGCGTGACTACACGCTGCTAATCATGGACCTGAATTACACCCGGGATACGACTTCCGGGCAGGAAGGGTTGGAAGTCATTCCCAAAATCCAGGCACTCGATAACACCCTGCCGATCGTGGTCATGACCGCGTGGGCGACGATCGATCTCGCCGTGGAAGCGATGAAACGAGGGGCGCGGGATTTCCTTCCGAAGCCGTGGGACAACGATCGGTTGCTCACAATTGTGCGGACGCAGATCGAGCTGGCAGGGGCCTTGCGAAAAGGGCGCCGGCTCGAAGCGGCGAATCAATTATTGCGCGGCAACGCGCCGAACATCATCGCGGAATCGCCCCGGATGCGGCCGGTGCTCGAATTGATTTCGCGCGTTGCGCCGTCGGACGCGAACGTTCTTATCACCGGCGAAAATGGCACAGGCAAGGGCCTGGTCGCGCGGGCGCTGCACGCTCTTTCGCAACGCTCTTCGCACAGCATGATCACGGTGAACATGGGTGGTCTGTCCGAGGGAATTTTCGAGAGCGAATTGTTTGGACATGTGAAGGGGGCCTTCACGGACGCGAAGACCGACCGGGCGGGACGCTTCGAGCTGGCTGACGAAAGCACACTTTTCATGGACGAGATCGCGAACGTCCCGATGAATCAGCAGGCGAAACTACTTCGTGTCATCGAGACCGGAGAATTCGAGCGCGTCGGATCTTCCAAGACGTTGCATGCGAATGTCCGGATCGTTTCAGCGACGAATGCAAATCCGCACGAGGAGGTGGCCGCCGGGCGCTTTCGCCAGGACCTGCTCTTTCGACTGAACACGATTGAAATCGCGCTGCCTCCGTTACGGGAACGGCGCGAGGACATCATGCCGCTGGCCAACAGTTTTCTCCGGCAGCACGCGAAGCGGTACCGGAAAGAGCTGACCGGTTTCGAGGAAAAGGCGCGCGACGTTTTGATGCAACACCAGTTTCCCGGCAACGTCCGCGAGCTCGATCATGTAGTGGAGCGCGCCGTCCTCATGACCCAGGGGCAGCAGGTGAAAGCGAACGACCTCGGCCTAACGAGTGGGCTTTCCGATACCCCTCGCCTGGAAGACATGAGCCTGGAGGAGGTGGAATCGTTTTTGATCAAGAAGGCCCTTTCCCGTTTCGATGGCAACGCGCGGAAAGCCGCCGAGGCCCTGGGACTGAGCCGGAGCGCATTCTATCGCCGGTTGCAGCAGTATGGACTGTAGCTGGGGAGCGATCGCCGCGGCGATCTGTTCGCGGCGTCTGCGGACGCCGGTCGCGGCCCGCAAGGGCCTGTGCGCTCTCCGGAAAAATCGGATCGGCGCTTTGTTTCGCGGATGAAAAAAACCGTCAAGAAGCTGCGCCACCGGATCACCCACGAGGGCCGGTTGACGTGGCTGACTCTGGCGGCGGCGGCGCCAGCGGCGATCGTTGCCCTGGCTCTTCTTTGGTTTGGCGATCACACCGCGAAGGTGCAATGGACGTTGACGCTTCTGATCGCCGGTTTCGGCCTTGGATTCATGCTCAACGCCCGGGAACACATCGTCCGTCCCCTCCAAACGATGACGAACCTGCTCGCGGCCCTCCGGGAAGGTGATTACTCAATCCGCGCCCGCGGGGCCCGCGCCGATGACGCGCTCGGCGAAGCGCTCCTGGAAATTAATTCGCTGGGAGAAACGCTCCGTCTCCAACGTCTGGGCGCGTTTGAAGCGACCGCGTTGCTGCGCACGATCATGGCGGAGATCGACGTGGCCGTTTTCACGTTCGATCCCGAACGCCGACTCCGGCTCGTTAACCGCGCCGGTGAAGACTTGTTAGGTCAGTCGATGGATAAACTTCTCGGCCGCCGCGCGAAGGATCTAAACCTGGAAGTTTGCCTCGATGCCGACCAGGACGCGCCCCTGACCCTGAGTTTCCCGGGTGCATCGGGACGATGGGGCGTGAAGCGGAGTTCCTTTCGCGAGCGCGGTCTGCCCCACGAACTCCTTGTGCTCACCGATCTCAGCCGCACCCTGCGAGAGGAAGAGCGAAACGCGTGGCAACGCCTTGTCCGGGTCATCGGTCACGAGATGAATAATTCGCTCGCACCGATCAAATCGATCGCCGGCAGCCTCGAGACCTTGATCCGTCGCGATCCGCCGCCAGCCGATTGGCGGGATGACGCCCGCAGCGGCCTAAATATTATCGCGACCCGCGCGGAGTCGCTCAGCCGTTTCATGCAGGCGTATGCCCGGCTCGCGCGGTTGCCGTCTCCGCAGAAGGAGCCCATCAACCTGGGCGATCTCCTCAAAAGGGTGGCAAGCCTTGAGACGCGGATCGCGGTGCGCGTCGTGGCCGGCGCGGACGTGATGATCGAAGGCGACGCGGCGCAGCTGGAGCAATTGCTCATCAATATTTTGCACAACGCCGCGGAAGCATCGCTCGAAACCAGGGGGACAGTCACAACGGGGTGGCGCGATCTGGCGGAATGCGTGGAAGTCTTCGTCCGGGATACCGGTCCGGGCATTATGAACCCGACGAATCTTTTCGTTCCGTTCTTCACGACGAAACCGGGCGGTTCCGGAATTGGTCTCGCCCTGAGCCGGCAGATTGCGGAAGCGCACGGTGGTTCGTTGACGCTGGCGAATCGCGCCGGGCCCGGCTGTGAAGCTCTGCTGCGCTTGCCGAAATAGGGCGCCGGGCGGAGCCGGCTAAAGCTCTAAAATCCAAGCTCCAAGCCCCAGGGAAGCTCCAATAATCAAATAGTAATGAAACAAGGGCAGGTTTGAAGCTCGGTGCTTGGATTTTCTTTGGAGCTTGGAGCTTGGATTTGGTGCTCATAGGTTGTCCCACAAACGGGACGGTGGAATCCCAGTAGCGAAGCTTTCCTTCGCGGAGTAGCTCTTTGTTACTAAATACAAAGCGCTGAACGAATGCAGTTTACAACTTTCTAGGAAGATATGGCACGGCCATTGCAATAGGTGCGAGCTGAAGAGCAAGATTTTGAATCCAAGTCGGCCGTCCGACGCATCCCACTAGAGCAAGCAAGATTATGAAACCGACATTTCAATCGAACAAAGGCAACGGCCCGCGCCTGCCGAAGACGGACTACAACTACCAGGTTGCTTCGATGCCGAGCCGGGGCGGTCGCTGCTCCGGTGCGCGGCGCGCCTCCATCCGTGCTGTGAGTCACGATTATTTTAAGAACGAGGCCCGCTCTGCTTTCGCCAGCGAGGCCGCGTTCTTCGGCGTAATCGTCCTGACGGCGGCGGTACCTTTGATCAATGCCGCCAGCGCCCTGGTTCATCTGGTTCGGTCGTTCGCGGTGCTTTAGCCGCGAGGAAATTAACCATGAGACAAAGCTCGGAAGCAAAAGCGGAAACCACTATCGTTCGGCCAAGCGGTTTTACCCAAAGCACCTCTGCCATGGACGTCCCGCGCCCGCACGCTGCCAAACAGAAACGCCGGAAACGGATCATTATCGTCGCGGGCTCTGTCCTCGCGCTCATCGTGGTTACGTTCCTGCTTTCGCGATTGAAGCCGGCAGTGCCCAGCATCGATCGCTCCACGGTCTGGATCGACACGGTGAAGCGCGGTCCAATGGTTCGGCAGGTCCGCGGTTTGGGAACGCTCGTCCCGGTGGATATTCGCTGGATTGCCGCGAACACGGAGGGCCGGGTTGAAAAGATCGTGATCTACCCTGGCACCGAGGTGAAGCCGGACAGCGTGATTTTGGAGCTGACGAGCCCGGAGCTTGAACAGGCGGCCGGCGACGCAGACTCGAAAGCCAAGGCGGTGGAAGCCGAGCTGACAACCCTGCGTGCAACCCTCCAGCGCGAGCTGCTCGACCAGGAATCCACCACGGCGCGGGTTCATTCCGAATATGAGCAAGCCAAGATGGAGCGACAGACGAACGATCAGCTGGCGAAGAACGGCCTCGTGTCTGAACTCGTTTATAAAACGTCGAAGGTGAAGGAAGCCGAGCTGGCCAATCGCGATGAGATCGAAAACAAGCGTTTCGCCTTCTCGCGCAGCTCGATTGAGCCGCAGATCGCCTCGAAGCAGGCGGCTGTCGATCAGGCGAAGGAGTTCGCGAAACTAAAATTGGCTCAGGTTCAGCAGTTGCACGTGAAAGCGGGAATGGAGGGCGTCCTCCAGCAGTTGCCGGTGCAGATTGGGCAGCGCGTCAAACCGGGCGACAACCTGGCGCGCGTGGCCGATCCGACCAAGCTCAAGGCGCAGGTAAAGATTGCGGAGACGCAAGCCAAAGACATCCAGAATAATCAGGTCGCCTCAATCGACACCCGAAACGGAGTCGTGGCCGGCCATGTCATTCGAGTCGACCCTGCGGTGGAGCAGGGGACCGTGACCGTGGACGTTGCGATCGACGGCGATCTCCCAAAAGGGGCCCGGCCCGATCTTAGTGTAGACGGAACGATCGAGCTGGAACGTCTGGATAATGTGATCTACGTCGGCCGCCCGGCCTTTGGCCAGGAGAACAATACCGTCGGTATTTTCAAACTCGTGGCCGGAACTTCCGAAGCGGTCCGCACGCCGGTGAAACTGGGCCGGAGTTCCGTCAACACGATCGAGATCATCAACGGCCTTGAGCCCGGCGATCAGGTAATTCTCTCCGACACCAGCTCGATGGATGCCCACGAGCGCATCCGCCTTAACTAAGACAAACTAACCAACCCACGACCTGAAGACCCAAATCCAACATCATGGCCTCAACTGAAACCATCAACGAACAACCGAACCGCACCTCCGGCGGCAACGGCTCCAGCACCCTGATTCACCTCGACGCCGTCACGAAAGTTTTCCTGACCGACGAAGTGGAAACGCACGCGCTTTCCGGGATTCACCTCGACATCCGGAGCGGTGAATACGTTTCGATCGCCGGCCCCTCGGGCTGCGGTAAATCGACGCTGCTCTCCATCCTGGGCTTGCTCGATACCCCATCGGGCGGCAGTTATTCGCTCAAGGGAACCGAAGTCGCGAACCTGTCGTTTCCGGAGCGCGCCCGCATTCGCAACCGCGAGATCGGGTTCATTTTCCAAAGCTTTAACCTCATCGGCGACCTGACAGTTTTTGAGAATGTCGAGCTGCCGCTGACCTACCGCGGGATGGCCGCGGGCGAGCGCAAAGGTTTCGTGCTCGAGGCGCTCGAGCGCGTCGGCATGGGCCATCGCGCGAAACATCTGCCCAGCCAGCTCTCTGGCGGCCAGCAACAGCGCGTCGCCGTGGCGCGCGCTCTGGCGGGCAAGCCAGCCATCCTTCTGGCGGACGAACCGACGGGCAACCTTGATTCGCGCAACGGGGATGCCGTCATGGCGCTGTTGAAGGAATTGCACGCCGGTGGAGCAACCATCTGCATGGTGACGCACGACACCCGGTTTGCGGAACATGCCGATCGCACGATCCATCTCTTCGACGGCCGGGTGGTCGAAGATCGGATGGCCGCCTAACAAGTCGTTGGTTAGTTAGAATCTTAGTCATGTAAACATAAACCCGGGGTCAGATGTTACGAGATCTTAGATACGCCTGTCGGATGCTCGTAAAAACCCCGGGGTTTACGATCATCGCCATCCTGGCGGTCGCTCTCGGGATTGGCGCGTCGACGACGATGTTCTCGTCGATCAACGCCCTTTTGCTGCGGCCGCTGCCGTTAATCCAGGACCAGGAGCGGTTGGTGGCGGTCTCCGAGTTCTTCACGAAAGCCCCGGACCAGAACGCCGGCACGTCGTTCCCCGATTATCTTGAATGGAAAAAGAACGTGACCACCCTGAAGGGGATTGCGGCCATTCAGGAAGCGACCTTCATCATTTCCGGCGGCGATAAGCCGGAGCGTTATCTCGGTGGGCAGATTTCAGCCGACGCGTTTTCGTTTCTCGGGGTCCAGCCGATCCTTGGGCGTCAGTTTCGCCCGGAAGAAGATGAGCTGAATGCGGCGCCGGTCGCACTGATCGGGTATGAAGTCTGGCAGAATCATTTCGCGGGCGACCGTGGCGTGGTTGGCAAAATCATTCCGATCAACGGTAAGCAGGTCACGGTCATCGGAGTCATGCCGAAAGGCTGGCGTTTCCCCGAAATTTGCGACATTTGGATGCCGCTCCAAATGGAGGAGAAAGATCATCCGCGCGGCAATTTTTTTCTCGATTGCATCGGCAAGGTAAAGAAGGGCGTATCGATCGAGCAGGCGCGCGCGGAGTTGGAAGCAATCACGACCCGGATCGCGACCCGGCATCCGGACACGAATAGCGGTTGCGGCGTCCATGTGACGTCATACCGCGAGGAGATGGTGCGGAATTTCAAAACCCTCACGCTCCTGGTCATGGGTGCGGTGCTTTTCGTCCACCTGATCGCCTGCGCGAATGTCGCGAACCTTCTCCTGGCCCGGGGCGCGACCCGCGCGAAAGAGATCGGAATCCGGCTCGCGCTCGGGGCGGGCCGGCGCCAGATCATTCGGCAGCTTCTCGCTGAGAGCCTGGTGATTGGAATGATGGGCAGCGCACTTGGATTGCTCTTTGCGGTCTGGGGCGTGGACCTGATGCTGACCGCGCTTCCGAACGAGGTGCCGTTCTGGATCCACTTCGATTTCGATTGGCGCGTTTTCTCGTTCGCGCTCGGAATCGGCGCTCTCTCCAGCATTCTCTTTGGGCTTCTGCCTGCCGTGCAGGCGTCGCATCCGCATCTGGTTGACGCGCTGAAGGAGGGGGGCCGGACCGGGAGCGGCGGCGTGAAAGGCCAGCGCGTCCGCAATTCCCTCGTCATTGCCGAAGTCGCGCTCGCTCTCGTCCTGCTGATCGGCGCCGGACTGATGATGCGCAGCTTCATGTATCTCCAAAAAACAGATATCGGGATGGATCCGTCACGTACCCTGACCTTCCGGGTTGGATTGCCCGAGGCGCAGTTCCCGGAGAACGAAACAGCCGCGAGCTTCTTCGAGCAGCTCATCCCGAAACTGGCAAACCTGCCCGGAGTCGAGGCAGCGGGGGCGACCACTTCGTTGCCGGCTTCCGGAAATATCGGCACGAGCGCCTTCGTTCTCGAGGGAGAGCCGGAACCCAGGCGACTCCAGGACGCACGCCAGATGCGGCAACTGACGATTACGCCGGGCTATCTTCAAACCGCGCGAATCCCCCTGTTGAGGGGGCGAGATTTCACGGTCGCCGACAGCAAGGATGCGCCGCGCGTTGCCTTGATTGACGAAGATGGCGCCCGCGCCTGGTTCCCGAACCAGGACCCGATTGGTCATCAATTGCGCGGGCTGGGTGGTCAGGGGGAACCGCCAAAGTGGGCGACCATTGTCGGAATTGTGAGGCCGGTGGTCTACGATCGACTGACCAATCGCCGACCGATGCCGGCGATCTATTTTGCGCAAGGCCAGGCGTCGGAGCGATTCATGTCGGTGATGGTTCGGACGAAAACCGAACCGTCAAAATTTGCGAACCTCGCGCGTAACACCGTTCTGGCGGTGAACAAAGACCTGCCGGTCTATCGCGTGCTCACTATGGATGAAGTCGTCGCCCAATCGTTTTGGGACCGGCGTTTTTTCGGCACGCTCTTCACGATTTTTGCGGGGCTCGCGCTGTTCCTCGCTTCGCTCGGACTTTACGGCGTGATGGCTTATTCGGTAAAGCAACGCACCCAGGAAATCGGAGTGCGTATGGCCCTTGGCGCACAGACGGGAGACGTCTTGCGACTCGTCACTGGCCAGGGGTTGCGGCTTATCCTGATCGGACTCGTCATCGGATTCGTGAGCGCCTTCTTCCTCGCCAAACTGCTGGCCGGAAGTCTGAACGGGATTTCAGCGCACGATCCGCCGAGCTTCGCGCTTGTCCCCGTGATCTTGTTCATCGTGGGACTGGCAGCCTGCTATTTGCCAGCGCGAGCGGCGATGCGTTTGGATCCAATGGATGCGTTGCGCTACGAGTAGCCCAAATGACAAAGTTCGAATGAGGAATAACGATTAAATGCAAACCGTTCGCGTCGCCATCCGCAGTCTGATCAAAACTCCGGGCTTCACCGCCGTCGCCCTCATCACCATCGCGCTCGCGATCGGCGCGAACACCGCGGTCTTTAGTCTGGTCAACGCGCTCCTGATTCGGCCGCTGCCCTACCGGGCGTCCGATGAGTTGGTCCTCCTCTGGGAAAAATTTCCTGCGCAAGGCCTCGATCATATTCCGGTCTCCGCGCCAGAGTATCTCGATTATGAAAAGGAGCTGCGAACGCTCGACATCGCGGCCTTTGATTACGTCGATCTCAACCTGACGGGTGGCGATCTGCCGGAGCGTGTCTCGGGGGCGGCCGTGGCCCCGACCTTGTTTCCGGTCCTGGGAATCGAGCCGATTCGCGGCCGCGTTTTCACGGCGAATGAATTCGGTGAAGGGAACGACAACGCCGTCGTCATCAGCGAGCGACTCTGGCAGCGGCGATTCAATCGCGATCCGGAGCTGATCGGGAAACAACTTTCTCTCAACGGTCGCAGTTTCACCGTCATCGGCATCATGCCGGCGAAATTTGAGTTTCCGCTGCCGCTCTTCAACATCCAGGGCGGCACGTTCGGCCAGCGTGTCGATATCTGGAAACCGATTGCGTTTACAAAGAACGAGCTCGAATCGCGCGGCTCGCGCAGCTATGGCGTCGTGGCGCGGTTGAAACATGGGTTCACCATTGCTCAGGCGCGGGTTGAATTGGAAACCGTCATCACGAACTGGGCGGCGCGTTTTCCGGACAACTACCCGGCGGCGAGCCGATTCGGCGCGGGACTCTACGGATTTCATGACCAGGTGGTGGGGGGAATGCGGACTGCACTCCTCATTTTGTCTGGGGCTGTTGGACTCGTCCTGCTGATCGCCTGTGCGAATCTGACCACGATGCTGCTGGCTCGGGCGGGAGCGCGTGAGCGCGAGTTTGCGATTCGGGTGGCGCTCGGCGCGGGACCCGGCCATTTGCTCCTGCAGACCC
>JBBRMO010000036.1:0-11095 GCA_038230815.1 Chthoniobacterales bacterium | reverse complement strand
CTGCGGCAGATGCCCGGGATCGGACCCCGCTCGGCCGAGCGGATTGCCCTTTGGATTGTCCAGGCCCGCGGCGACCAGCCGGAGACGATTGCGCGTTCCATCGCGGCCACGCGCGAAACTGTCCGGCCCTGCCCGCGCTGCGGCTTCTTCACCATGGAGGAGCTGTGTCAGATTTGTTCCGATGCCTCGCGCTCGGTGGACCTGCTCTGCGTCGTTGAGCAGCCGACGGATATTCTGCCGCTGGAAAAAACGAGCGCATTTCGCGGCCGTTACCACTCGTTAGGCGGCCGCATTTCGCCCCTCGATCACGTCGGCCCGGAGGATTTGCGAATCAAGGAATTGCTGGCGCGCGTCGAAGAGGGAAAATTCTCCGAGATCATCCTCGCCCTGGCTGCGGACGTGGAGGGCGAAGCGACTACGAATTATCTGGTGGAATTGCTCAAGCCCTTTCCAGTGACTCTGACGCGCATCGCCCATGGTCTGCCCGCGGGAGGCGGGCTGGAATCCGCGGATGAGCTGACTCTTTATCAGGCGCTTTCGGGGAGGACGAAGCTTTGAGTGTTAAGTTTTAAGTGTTAGGATTTCTTCTGCACCCCTTAAAACTTAATACATAACCCTTAAAACTTTACCCATGTCCTGCGTGAAGATCGATCCGGCGCTGCACCAGGCGCAAAAGCCGCCCTGGATAAAGGTGCGGCTGCCCTCGAACCCGGTTTTCTTTTCGACGAAGGCGCTCATTTCCGACCTGCGGCTTCACACTGTCTGCGAAAGCGCGCAGTGTCCGAACCGCTGGGAATGCTGGAGCCAGGGAACCGCGACGATGATGATCGCGGGCGAGCGCTGCACCCGGGCCTGCGGGTTTTGCGCGGTCACAACCGCAAAGCCTTTTGCCCTGGAAGCAGACGAACCTCAACGTGTCGCCGAAGCGGTCCGGCGGATGGGATTGAAACATGTCGTTGTCACCGCCGTCGCGCGCGATGATCTCAAGGACGGTGGCGCCAGCCATTTCGCGCGCACGATCGAAGCGATCCGCGAGATGGATCCCTCGGTCATCATCGAAGTGCTCGTGCCCGATTTCCATGCCCAGACCTGGTGCATCCAGATCGTGCTCGACGCCTCCCCCGACATTTTTAATCACAATCTGGAGACGGTGGAAAGGTTGACGCCCCTCGTCCGTTCCCGCGCAAAATACCGGACCTCGCTCGAGGTTTTGCGTCAGGCAAAAGAGCTGGCACCCAAAATCGTGACCAAGAGCGGAGTGATGCTGGGACTTGGCGAACAAGAGCCGGAGCTTTTTCAGGTCATGGACGATTTACGCGATGTGGGATGTCAGGTTTTGACCATGGGCCAATATCTCAGGCCCAGCGCGCAGCATTTGCCCGTGGTGGAATTTGTTTCGCCGGAACGCTTCGAGGCTTACGGCGAGATTGCACGGGCGAAAGGGTTCGACCATGTTGCTTCGGGGCCACTGGTCCGCAGCTCCTATCACGCGGCCGACTTCCATCCGGTCGTCCGCTGAAGATGGCGGAAATTCCGGACTCAGCGGCCATTGATCGGAATACGGTCGCCGCGGTTATTCCGGCGTATTTCGAAGAGAAGCATATCCGTGATGTCGCGCGGCGAGCGTTAAGCCAACTCGTCAATGTTGTTGTGGTTGACGACGGTTCGAGTGATGCGACGGCGGAGGAGGCGAGAAAGGGCGGCGCCGAGGTGATTGTCCACGAGCAGAATCGCGGCAAGGGAGAATCGATCAAGAGCGGTTTTCGTTATTGTCTGGAGCGGGGGGCCGCCTACGTGGTGATCCTCGACGGCGACGGCCAGCATTTGCCGGAAGAGATCGAGCGTTTTCTCGCCGCTGCCTCATCCGGAATTGGCGAACTCCTCATCGGCACCCGGATGAACGATGTGCGCGAAATGCCGTGGGTCCGGCGGACGGTGAATCGATACATGAGTCGCAAGATCAGCCGCGCCTGCGGCCAGGATATTCCCGATACTCAATGCGGCTTTCGGATGGTCCATCGGAGCATCATCCCGAGCCTGCTGGGCGGGACGGAGCGTTTCGACTACGAAACCGAAATGCTGATTCTCGCCAGCCGCGCCGGTTGCCGGGTCGCTTCCGTCCCGATCAGCACCGTCTATTCCGATGAAGTCAGCAGCATCCACCCCGTCCGCGACACGATCCGCTTCTTCAAGCTGATGCGGCGCTACAAAAAGCGGTAGCGGTCAAGCCAGCCCTCGGCGCCGGAAATCGCCGAGGTTGTTGCCGCTGGAGCGTTCGATCAAATCGATCGTGAATTTGAGAAGACAAACTTCCCACGCGTCGTCGACGCCCTGGATCACGGCGCTGAGCGGCTCGTCGGATTGTTCGACCTGGCGGCGAGTGCGGTCGATCACGGCTTCCATGGTATCGCGCATTCTGTTTTCGACAACGTCGGTCTTGCGAAACTGGAACCCGTAACGGAGAACGGCCATGTCCCGGGTTCGTTCACGGAGAAGATCGACATATTTTTCCGCCTTCTCGCCAAAGCCGTCCAGGAGCAGACGGCAATAGTGTTCCGGCGTCAGGATCTGAGGCCTTTCGGCGTGGATTCGGCCATCGCGGACGCGAATTTCGTTTACCTGATCCATCAGTTCCGAGATCAGATAGAAACGGAAGCTCGTACTGCCAAACGTGGCGATCTGTTTTTCCGGCGCAAGAATGACGTGGGTGTTTTCGATCGCGTATTGGAAATCATCGTCAGTCATGGTGGCGCGCTACGGTAATCGTGCTCCGCTAAAATGGTAGGGCGAGACTCTGTCGGGTGGCCGGGGGGCTGCGTCGGGCGATAACATAATGCCGGCGACGCCGGGACTGGAAACATCGAGCGACGGAGCGCTCGATCCACCCTCTAATGCGCGGACTGGGCGACCGGTTCCGGAAGGGCATTCCGTTCGCGTCTGGAACGCCAGCGCCAAACGGCGTCGACGGTAAAAATCACCAACGCCACCCAGATGAAGGTGAACGTGACGAGATGGGCTCGCGTGAATGGTTCGTGATACAGGAAGACGCCCAGGAAGAGACTGCAGCTCGGGGAAAGGTATTGGAGAAAACCGAGCGTCGTCAGACGGAGATGACGCGCGGCATGACCAAACCAAACCAGCGGCACCCCCGTCACGACACCAGTGCTGATCAGGAGCAGAACGAAGGGCCAGGTGGCGGAGCCGAGAGCGGACGTTCCACTCCGTTGAAGGTAGACAAGATAGCCTGCTGCTATTGGCGTCAGCAAAGACGTTTCGAGAAACAGGCCGGGAATTGGGCGAACGCCAGATTTCTTTCGCAATAGTCCGTAGAGACCGAAGGAGACGCTAAGGGTGAGGGCGAGCCATGGAAATTTCCCATAGCCCAGGGTCAGATTCAGGACGCCGATCAGCGCGAGGAGGACGGAAGCGAGTTGCCATCGCGTCAGGCGTTCCCGCAGGAAGACCGCGCCAAAGAGGACGTTGATGAGCGGCGTCATGAAATAGCCGAGGCTCGTTTCGATGACGCGCCCGACGTTCACGGCCCAGATAAAAAAGAGCCAGTTCACCGAGATGGCGAGTCCGCTGGCGAGGCAATAGAACAGGGCGCGCCGAGAGCGAGTGGCTTCGCGCACCTCCGGCCACCGTTGTTGCCAGCTCAGCAGTCCGCAGAGGAAAACCGTTGTCCAGACAAAGCGGTGCGCCAGAATTTCAGCCGCGGGAAGATGGCTGAGTAACTTCCAGTAAACCGGGATCAAACCCCAGGTCGCGAAGGCGGCGATCCCGGCGATGAACCCGGAACGATCTTCCGGCGCGACGCTGGGATATTCTTTTGCCGCCGGTGGCATCGAATCCTATTTCACGCTTCGCATCCGTGGGCAAGCAATGGAGAGGCGACCGCCTAACCAATAGAACAGGAGATTGGCACAACTGCCTCAAAACTCTAAAAGCGATGGACGAAGGATGAACGCGAGGAAATTTTTTACCGAGCTCAAACGCCGGAAGGTTTATCGCGTCGCGGCTGCCTACGCCGTCCTGGCCTGGCTGCTGATCCAGATCGCCACTCAGGTCTTCCCGTTCTTCGAGATTCCGGCGTGGACCGTGCGCCTCATCATCGTTGGGCTCGCGCTCGGGTTCCCTCTGGCTCTCCTCCTTTCCTGGGCATTTGATCTGACGCCCGGCGGTATCAAACGCACCGACGACCTCGATAAGGCGAAAGCGTCCGCCCCGGTTTCCGTGGCGAAGTCGGCGGTTCCCCCGCCGCCAGAAAAAAGCATCGCGGTTTTGCCGTTCGAAAATCTCAGCGACGATCAACAAAATGCCTATTTTGCCGATGGCATCCAGGACGATATCCTCTCCAGCCTCGCGAAGCTCGCGGATCTGAAAGTTATCAGCCGCACATCCGTGCGCCAGTACCGGACCGGCACGCGCAATTTGCGCGATATCGGCGAAGCCCTTGGTGTCGCTTACATCATGGAAGGGACGGTTCGCCGTGAAGCGAACCGGGTTCGGATCAATGCCCAACTCATTGATGCCCGGACAGATCTGCACGTCTGGAATGACACGTTCGATCGCGAGATAACGGACCTCTTCGCGCTCCAAACGGAGCTGGCGCGCCGGATCGCTTTCGCCCTGCGTGCCAATCTTTCGCCACGCGAACAAGCGAGCCTCCAGCTTCATCCCACGAGCGATCTCGATGCCTACGACCTGTTTCTCCGTGCGCGCGATCTCTTTCGCTGGAGCGGCTCGGGCGATCCCCGCGAAAATGGCGAACGTGCCCTGGGGTTGCTGGAGGAGGCGATCGCGCGCGACCCGCATTTTGCTCTGGCCTACTGCCTGGCCTCGCGGTTCCATGCCGAGCTCTATTGGTTTGGTTACGATCGGACCCGGAGCCGGTTGACGCAGGCCAAATTGGCGGCGGACACCGCCCTGCGCCTTCAACCCGACTCGAGCGATGTCCGCCTCGCGCTCGCCTACTATTATTATTACGGCTACCGGGACTACGAGCTGGCGCGGACGGAATTGGCGATCGCTCATGCGGCCGCGCCCAACGATGCCGAAGCGTGGGACGCGGCGGCCGCGATCGACCGTCGGCAGGGTCGCTGGGAAGAGGCGATCTCGAATTTCGAAAAGGCGAGGGAACTCGATCCGCGCAATGGGTCGGTGCTCTGGAACCTGGCGGAAACCTACGCCTGCATGCATCGGGTGGACGAGGCGACGCGCGGATTTGCGGATGGAATCGAGGTCAACCCCGGTGCTCATCTTTTTTCCGTGGCGCGAGCCGCGATTCTGTTACGAACTGAAGGCAACCTTGCGCCGCTCCGCGCGATTTTGCGTGATATCCCGAAGGACTTCGACCCGGGTGGCGGCGTCACGAACATCGCGGTGCGGGTGAGCCTGATGGAACGGGATTACGATGGCGCGGAACGCCTGCTGAACGCGTCTCGCTACGAAAGATTCAACGACATTGGGGTGGGCGGCCCGGCGGCGATTCTCGATGGCTACACTTTCCCGAGAGCGTGGTATGACGGATTGATCGCGCGTGGGCGCGGCGCCAGCGAGGGCGCCGAGCGCGCCTTTGCCGCGGCCCAGCAAATAGTGGAGGTCGATCTCGCGAAAGCGCCGGACGACGCGAAACTGGTGGCGATGCTTGGCCTGGTGCACGCGATTCGTGGCCGCAGGGTAGTGGCGAGTGTTGGCGGTCGCCGCGCGGTGGTTCTGCTTCCGATTTCGAGAGATGCTTATGATGGCCCTCTCATCGCGGCAAAGCTGGCGGTGATCTACGCTCAGCTCGGCGAAAGCGAGCGCGCCTTGGAACTGCTGGCACAGCTTGTCACGATTCCGAATGGTCCGACCGCCGGATCGTTGAGCATCGAGCGCGAATGGGATCCTCTTCGGGGCGATCCGCGCTTTGAAGAGTTGCTAAAGAAGTGACAGGGCGAAAGCGATAGGTGGATCGTGCGCTCCGTCGCGCGATGCTTATCTTCCGGGCTTCGCCGGCATTGTTCTGACATCGAGCGGCGGAGCGCTCGATCCACCATATCTCAATTCCAGGCGTTCCTGGTTCTGGTCATGTCACTGGTGTGGTTGGTTCGCCGGCTGCTGGATTAACGCCAAAAATTCCCCGTAGCCTTCTTCCTTCAGCTTCTCCTCTGGGACGAAACGCATCGCGGCCGAATTCACAGAATAGCGCAAATGAGATGGAGGAGGTCCATCGTCGAAAACGTGGCCGAGGTGCGAATCGCTCTTTTTTCCGCGCACTTCGGTGCGCACCATGCCGTAGCTTTGGTCTACTTTTTCAACGACATGTTCCGGTGCGATCGGTTTGGTAAAATTCGGCCACCCGGTGCCACTGTCGAACTTGTCGGTTGAAGAAAAAAGAGGCTCGTTCGTGATGATGTCGACGTAGAGGCCGGATTTGTGATTGTCCCAATAAAGATTCCGGAAGGCCGTCTCGGTCCCGTTCTCGCGCGTCACGTGATATTGCTCGGTCGTAAGAATCCGTCGCAGTTTTGCGTCCGGTGGCACCGCGATTTCATCGGGATGGATTCGCTCCGCGATCTTCTTCTCCTGGGCGTTGCTCCATAAGACCATGCCGGCCGCGATCCCAACCGCGACAATCAGCGCTCCGATGAGGGTCCACCACGAGGAACGCGAGGATGGATGTTCGATTCTGGCCATGGTGAGAAGATTAAACCTTCCCTTAGGAAACGTTTTTTCGCTCCTACTCGCGCGTAAGATTTGGTCCTACCCGGCCGCATATCGCCCCGCCTCGGGCACCCGGATGTAACGCCGGAACGCGATCAATCCAACGGGCGCGACGGTCGCCGCGAGCGCGAAAATCAGCCACATCGTTCCGGAATGCCGCGGACCTTGTTCGGGACAAAAGGCGGCCAGCAACCAGCCCGCGGTCCCGACGAGAAGTTTCCCGATAAGAAATGGAATGTAAGCGAGCGCACCATAGGAAGCTTCCTGGCCCGGAGGCGCGATCGCTGCCGCGTACTCGTAAACGCGCGGCGAGTAAAACGCTTCGCCGACGGAGAACACCGTCAGGTAGAGTGCGGTCATAACGTAATAAGGATGAATGCTGCCGCTCAGTCCGAGATAGCTATGCCCGAGCCAGTGCCCGAACCCGCCATCGGCGAGCGGCTGAAACCAATCGGTCGGGAGGGCCATGATGAACACGCCCGCCGCGCAGATCACCCCTCCGATCACGACCATTCGGTAGGCTGCGAACTGTTGAGTGAGCGCCCCAATTATCGGCACCAGCCCAATAATCAGGATCGAATTGATGGCGGATAGTTTCCCGACCGGAGCGTGGAGGCCGAGCTCGCGGTCTCCGAATTTAGGAAAGACGTAATCCATCTGCAAAAAGATGGCTTTCAAAAATCCGATGAAGAGAAAGAAGGCCAGGAGTCGGTAGAAATCCGGTTGATTGACGAGCCGCTGAAAAAGCCGGCCCGTTTCGATCGCGCTTTTTCGCACGGTGACAGTGACCCCTCCCCAAAAGGAGGGTCCGGCGCGGTGTTGCTCGCGGGCGGCGGCGACGCCTTCTTCGCCTCCTTCGGCGCCTCGACGAAGAAAATAAATGGCAGGAAAGAGCACGATCTCGACAACAAGACTGACCAGGAAAAGTTGCTGGTGCGGCGTTGGCGTGAAGCCAAGCACACTGACATGAAGGTCCGCTCGGCGGACGTAATCAAAAATCCATCCGGCCGCGACGTAACCGACATTCATGATCATGTAGATGATCGAGAAGGAAATTGAGCGCTGCTTTATCGTGGAGTAACGCCGGGTCGCAGCCAGGAGAACCGGAGTCCCGAGGGCCTCGCCGACGGCGAGCGGAAGAACGCCGCAGGCCAGAGCGAGGATCGGATTTGTCGACACGACCATGACGCTGCGCGCGACGGTGCAAATCGTTACCCCGAGGAAGAAGGTGCGGCGCAGTCCGATCGCATCCGTCAATGAACCGGCCAGAAGGGTAAATACCGTCATGGCCGGGGCCCAGACCCAGCCGACTAAAGCTCCCGCGGCCTGGTCGCTGAAGCCGAGGTCTTTCGACAGCCACAAGACCATCGTTTTGTTGGTGACCGAGTAGGCCGTGTAAATGAGGAACTTGATCAGGAACGTCAGCCAAAGCTCACGCTGCGCTCCTCTGATCACGGTGAATTTCCCAATAAATCCGGCTAGGCCACGCGCGGGAGCTGCGCCAACATCCTGCTGGGGGTCGGCGGCGACGATTTTGGTAGTCTGGGCCACGGCTTCCACTGTTAGCTACAACCCTCGCGCTGTCACCCGGGAGCAATTCCTCTGTAGCCGCCGGCCACGCAGGGCCGCGGCCGTAGGAGATCTCAAATCATGTTCGCGATAAAATCGCGGCCGTCGAATGGTATCAAATCCTCGAGCTTTTCTCCCGTTCCGACGAAGCGTGTCGGAATGCCAAGCTCGTCCTGGATCGCGATCACGATGCCGCCTTTGCCGCTGCCGTCGAGTTTGGTAACGATCAATCCGGTCAGGCCGATCGCCTGGTGGAATTCGCGAGCCTGTGCGAGAGCGTTGCTGCCGGTTGTCGCGTCCACCACCAGCAGGGTTTCGTCGGGCGCTTTCTCGTTTTGTTTCGCGAGGCTGCGTTTTACCTTGGCCAGCTCCGCCATCAGATTGCTCTTGGTATGGAGGCGGCCCGCTGTGTCGCAAATCAGGAACTCGATGTTCTTGCGGTCCGCGGCTTCGGACGCCTCGTAACAGAGCGACGCGGGATCTGCGTTGTAGGGGCCGCGAACCATTTCGACGCCCAGCCGATCCGCCCAAATTCCGAGCTGTTCGATCGCGGCGGCGCGAAAAGTATCGGCGGCGGCCAGCATCACGCTGTGGCGATTGCGTTTGAAATAATGGGCCAGTTTCGCGGTCGAGGTGGTCTTGCCCGTGCCGTTCACACCCACGATCAGCAACACTTTAGGTCTTGCGGGGTGGGGGGTGATCGGGAGGGGCGCCATCGGCAGAATTCGCGCGATCTCTTCGCGCGCGACCTCGGAAACGTCGGCTGCGGTGATGGCGCGGCTTTGGGCGCGTGCCCGGAGAGCCTCGACGATGCGCAGCGTCATCGGAACGCCGAGGTCGGCCCGGATCAACATCGACTCCAGTTCGTCCCAATCCACGGGACGGCCCGTGAATTTTTGGACGAGCGATTTGAGGAAATTCATCAGTCGGGAAAGTCAGACAGGATTAACAGGATTAGCAGGATTAAAAGTGAAGAAGTGGTCGAAGTTCTTTTCCCCAATCCCGTAAATCTTGTTAATTCTGTCTGTTCTCCTCTGGGTTTGGCGGTGCCGCTTCGCGCAGCGGCCGGGTGAGATCCTGTTTCACCCGGTCCAGAATGCCGTTAACAAAGCGGCCGGAATCCGGGCCGCCAAAAGTTTTCGCCAGCTCAATGGCTTCGTTAATGGAAACCACCGGCGGGATGTCTTCTCGGTAGAGCATCTCGTAAATGGCGAGCCGTAGAACGTTTCGATCCACGGCGGAAATGCGGCGAAAATCGTAGTTCTCGCAGTATTTCCGGATGCGATCGTCGATCTCCGGGAGGTGGGTGATCATCCCGTCGATGAGCGGTTGGGCGAACTGGCGGACACGAGGAGTTGCCGGGCAAAATTCCCAGAACTCTTCCATCTGCTCCGGCGCGCCGTCGCCGTGGAGATCCCGCCAGAAATGAAACTGGACGGCTGCCTGCCGTGCTGCTCGCCGCTTTCCCATAGCGCTATTTCGCGCGCAAATCTCCCAGCACTTCGCCGATCGACACGGCCGCGCGCGCTGCTTCCGTGCCGCGATTAATTTCAGGTTCCAGGCAACGCTCGCGCGCCTGCTCTTCGGTCTCCAGGCTCAGCACGGCGTTGATCACCGGCACCCCATGCTCGATTGCGATTTGCTGAAGGGCGTCGGTCACTGAGCGCGCCAGGTTCTGCGCGTGGCTCGTTTTCCCCTGGAGAATCACGCCCATCGCGAGGATCGCCTGGGTGTTCTTTTTCAAGGCGATTTCGCGCACCACCACCGGAATTTCGAACGCCCCCGGAACTTGATGGATGGAAATATCGGCCGCAGGCGCGAGCGAGTGCAGCTCGGCGACCGCGTGATCCACCAGCCCCTGGACGTAAGGCCGGTTGAACAAACTCGCCACAATGGCGAAATGCCGTTTGCGTTCCAAGGCGCGTGGACGGGGCGGAGCAACCTTTGTCATCACAGGGTGTGGCCCATTTTCGTCCGCTTCGTCTCGAGATACCGTGCGTTGTGCGGGTTCGCCTCGCTCCGGATCGGCACCTGTTCCACCATCTTGATCCCGTAGCCCTCAAGGCCGACGACTTTCTTCGGATTGTTCGTCAGGAAACGGAACTTGCGCACGCCGAGATCGAAGAGAATCTGGGCGCCGAGCCCGTAGTCGCGCAGGTCGCTTGGAAAACCGAGCCGCGCGTTCGCCTCAACGGTGTCGAGCCCTTCTTCCTGTAATTTGTAGGCGTGGATTTTCGCCGCCAGCCCGATGCCGCGTCCTTCCTGGCGCATGTAAACCAGGACGCCGCTTCCTTCGGCCGCGATCTGCTGCAAGGCAGCGTGCAATTGATTCCCGCAATCGCAGCGCCGGGAGCCGAAGACGTCGCCGGTCAGACATTCGCTGTGGACCCGGACCAGGGTGGCGCGGGTTTTTGAGATCTTGCCTTTCACGAGGGCGAGGTGGTGCGCGCCATCGAGTTTCGACCGGTACAAATGAAGATCAAAGTCGCCGTAATCCGTCGGCAGCTTCACGACCTGCTCTGCCTCCACCAGCTTTTCTTTCAGCCGGCGATGCGCGATCAGGCTCTGAATTGTGCAGATGCGCAGGCCGTGTTTTTTGCGGAACTCCATCAACTCCGGCAGTCGCGCCATCGTTCCATCATCGTGCAGGATTTCGCAAAGCACTCCCGCGGGTTGCAGTCCCGCCATTCGGGCGAGATCGACCGCCGCTTCGGTGTGCCCCGCGCGGCGCAGCACGCCGCCGTCCTTCGCGCGCAAGGGGAAGACATGGCCCGGCTGGACCAGATCCTCCGGCGTCGACTTCGGATTTGCGATCGTCTGG
>JBBRMO010000035.1:0-11148 GCA_038230815.1 Chthoniobacterales bacterium | reverse complement strand
GCTCGCGCTCCGTTTCCAGGCGCTGGCGCGAAAGCATGGTTTGATCGAAAGCCTTCTGGGAGATATTCAGGTCCTTCTCCGATTCCGCGAGTTGCAACTGATGCTTGATCAATTCGACCGGCGAAAACCCACCGCTGGCCGTGAGACGCTCCAGTCGCTTAATCAAATCCCGGTTCGTCTCCGCGTGCTTCTCGCGAAACTTCACCTCGCGTTCCATCTGCGAGATTTCCGAATTCTTCATCTCGAGTTGCGCGCGATAGGAAGACTCGAGCCGCTCCGCGTTCTCCTGGCGCGCGTGCAAATCCTCCGCCAGCGTGCCGAGCTGCGTGCGAAAACTCACAATCTCGTCCGAACGGAGGACAAACAGCTCCGCGCCCGCCGCAATCTGTCCACCCTCGGTCGCCCGGATTTCGCTGAGCACGGCGCGGTTGGGCGACTGAATGGGATCGGCGCCATCCTTCGGCACGAGCACGAAGCGGCACTCCACGGTCTCCGGCACGCGCACGACGACCGACGCAAGCAGCGCCGTGCCGGCCATCGCGATCAACAGCCACCCGATCGCCCGCGCGATCCACGGCGGCGGATCCTTGGGGAGCATTTCCGGCTCGTTCTCAAGGGTCTCTCGGCGGACGGATTGGAGGACGGAATTCATGGCTTCAAAGACCGAGCTGCTGGCTGGAGAGATAGAAGTAGAGGCCACGCTGGGCCATCAATTGGTCGTGCGTTCCCTTTTCGACGATTTCGCCTTTGTCCATGACCACGATGGTGTGCGCATCGCGAATCGTGCTTAGACGATGCGCGATGACGATGCACGTCCGCCCCTTCATCAAACGCCCCAGGCTCGCCTGAATCGCCCGCTCGGATTCGGTGTCGAGCGCGCTGGTGGCTTCGTCGAAAATCAGAATCGGCGGATCGAGATAGAGCGCGCGGGCGATCGCGATGCGCTGCTTCTGGCCGCCGGAAAGGCCGAGGCCGGATTCGCCAACCTTCGTCTCGTAGCCGAGCGGCAGGCGCATGATGAATTCGTGCGCGTTCGCGGTCTCGGCGCACCAGAGCACTCGATCCAAATCAGGTTCCGGATCGCCGAAAGAGATGTTGCGCGCGATCGTGTCGTTGAAGAGATGATTCTCCTGCAGCACGATCCCGATGTGCCGGCGCACGTCGCGGTAGTTGAGCGTTTTCAGATCGACGCGATCGAAAAGAATCGTGCCCTCGGTCGGCTCGACCAGGCCGGCGAGCAGCTTGATCAAGGTCGTCTTGCCGCTGCCGCTGCGGCCGACCACCGCCACCGTTCGACCCGGCACAAACTCGAAAGTGATATGCTTCAGGATGTCCGGCGCCTCCGGCCCGCCGTACCGGAAACCCACGTCGCGCAGCTCCACGTGGCCTTCGAGCGTCGGCACCGCCGCGAGCTTCGAACGATCGCGGCCTTGCTCGGGTTCCGGATCAAAGATGTCGCTGAGCCGATTCAACAGCACGACGACAAACTGCATCTGGTCCCAGATCCCGAGCGTCCGCAAAATCGCGCCATACGCCATCGCCGTGAGCGAACTGACCGCGACAAATGCGCCGACGCTGATCTGGCCTTTGATCACGAGGTTTGCGCCCATCCAGAGGAAGAGGAGCGTCGAGATCATGCCGACCGTCTGGAGCACGCTGTCGTACGACATGATGATGAAATTGCTTCGGAAGATTTTCTTCGCTACGCCGAGGTATTCGTTGAGCATCGCGTCGCGGAAGGTCAGCTCGGCCGAGGCGGCCTTGACCGCTTCCATTCCCTTGATCGCATCGATTTGATGGGAGCTGTACTTGCCCTGGCTCTCTTCAATATCGGCCAGGAGCGGTCGCAGAACCTTTACAGAGAAGTACATCAACCCCGCGTACAGCGGCGTCGTGACCAGGAAAACCGCGGCCAGCGCCATGCTGTAGAGCGCCACGAGGCCGAGGGCCCCGACCAGCGTCACGATGGCGAGTAGTCCACCGATGCCGAACTGCACCGCGAACTGCCGGACCTGGCGCGCGCCATCGAGCCGCCGTTGAATGTCCCCGGTGCGGCGGCTGCTAAAATACATCGTCGGCAAAGAGAGGAGCTGGCGCGTGAGATAATCGAGGATCGCCGCGTCGATCCGGACCGCGGCAAAGCTCAGCAAATATTGCTGCACGAGATTCGCCACCTGCATGAAGATCAGCGCGGTCACCATCCCGAACAGGATGACCTTGAGCAGACCGACGTTGTTTTCCACGATCACCTTGTCGACCACCATCTGCGTGAACACCGGGAAGAGGAGCTGGAGAAACGTGACGATGAGGGCCAGCAGCAGGACCTGTAAAAGCACCGTGCGATGGCCGCGCAGAAACGGCGCCAGCTTCGTCAGCGGCGAGACGGTCAGGGGCGATTTCTCAAACTCGGTCGTGTAATCAAACAAGGCCGCGTAACCGGACCAGTTCGCTTCGAATTCCGCGCGCGGAATCCGCCGCGGGCCCAGCGCCGGATCGTTGACGCGCACGTGGGTCTCGCTCACGTCGTACAACACCATCCAGTGGTTCCCCTCCCAGTGCACGATGGCGGGCAAGGGCATATTCGGGAGGTTGCGCAGCGACACTTTTAACGCGCGTGCGGCCAGCCCGAGCTCGCTCGCCGCCTGGCACATCGCCTTCAGGCTGGTCCCGTCACGCGACGTGTGGCACAACTCGCGAATGCGCGGCAAGCTGACGTTGCGCCCGAAATGCCGGCACACCATCGCAAGACTTGCCGCGCCGCAATCCATCTCATCGATCTGCTGCACATGCGGCATCCGCCGGATGCGCTCGGAACGCTTGCGGAATAATCCCTCTTCATCCGCAAATGGATCCTCGGCCCCGTCCTCGCTCCAGTCCACGTCGATATCCGTCTTGTCATGCGCCCGCGCCTCCGCCGGCAATAGCTCAGAAGCAAAATCAAGCGGAATGCGCGCCTCGGTGCTCGCCGAGTATTGCGCCAGCCGCTCCTCCAACAGCCGGCGAAACTCGGGATGCTCCTCCTTCAATTCACGCACCGCTTCCGGGGCGAGTGCCAGCAGGTGCGTTTCCGTCACCGCTTCGGCCGACGCCGCGCGGGGTGAATCATTCAGGATCGAAAGCTCGCCAAAATAATCGCCATCCCGATAAAAAGCGAGGTCGCGCGAGTGCCCCTCCTTCTGCGCGTGGACGCGCACCCGCCCGTGCTCGATCACATACATTGGACCGGGCGGATCGCCCTCCCGCACGATGACCTCTCCCTTCGCGAAAGTGACCGGCGTCAGCTTTTCGACCAGCGAGTGAAGCACGCGCTGGGGCAGGCGCCCGAAGTTGCTGAACTGATAGAGGAAGTTGCTGATCGAGCGCAGCCGCGCGGTCAGCTCCAGCCCGTGTTTGATTTCCGGATGCTCTTCGAGGAGTGCGAGAAAATCCGTCCGGTTTAAACGAAGCACTTCCGCGCCGGTGCTGCACCGCACCGTGGCTCCCCGCGCGCCCCCGGCGAGCAACGCGGCCTCGCCAAATTCATCGCCCGGTCGCAGGGACGCCAGCGCCACCTCCTCGCCGTTGTCGCGCGTTTTCAACACCCGAACGCGCCCGGAAATCAGGACGTAGTACGCGTCTGCCTCGTCGCCCTCGCGCACGATCACGTCGCCAAATTCATAGCGCTCCTCGCGCAGCAGCCGGCGCACCCGCTCAAAATGCTCCGCCGGCAGGAATCGAAACGATGCCGAACGCCGCGCCACATCTTCGCCGGCGGCCTTCATGGAGTCGACGTCAGCGGCGTCCTCCAACGAATGTGTTTCGCGCAGAGTTCGGCGAACGAGCGTTCCAGAATCCGTTCCTCGATCCGCCGGCGAACCTCCGCATCGGCCAGGTCGGGCTCGGACTTCTCATGAACCCGGCACACCTGAAATCCCTCTCCCCGCGCCACGGGATCCAGCAGGTCGCCCGGCGCGATGCATAAAATCCGCTCGTGCAAATCCGCGGGCAGATCCTCGAGCAGGATCGTTTCCCGCCGATGCGGATATCCGCCCTCCGCCGCCACTTCCTCCAACGTTAGTCCGTCGCTGCGCACGCACAGGAGAGCCTCACTCGCCGCGTCGCGCGACTCGAGTTCGATCGTCTCCAAATCGACCCGCGCCAATTGCAATCGCGCCGCCGCCAGCTCCGCGCGGCACAGCGAATCCGTGACTAGCGTCGCGCGGGCCTGACCATAGGCGACCTCCACTTCCAGCATCTCTTCCAACCACGCGGCATCGCGCCGCGTCCCTTCCAGCCAATCGTCCAGCGTGCTCTCTTCGACTTGCGCCCGTTCGAGGAAACGATTTCGTTCCGCCGCGATGATCGTGGGGTCCGTCTTCGCGGCCTCGGCGGCCCGGCGCGCGGCCACGCGCCAGCTCAGTGCCGTGGCCATTTGATCGAAGTCGCCCGAGAACAACAACTCCGCCGTCAACAAAGCGCGATCCTCGTCGAAAGCGGAGTCGTATTGAATCGCTTCGGGTTCAATCTTCGATCCGAGGAGTTCGCCCCAGAATTTTCGCACGAAAAAATCGCTGAAATCATCCAGCGAAAGGCCGCGTTGCTCCAGCCATCGCTCGGTCTCTTCGGCGGTGATTAAATCCCGGTCGGAACGAAACTCGTCCGAGAGCGCCTGCATGACTTCATCGTCCGGTTCCAGATCGTGTTCGTCCGCGTGCTCCTCCGCCGCCCGCCGGATCAACAAGCGCTGCCAGGGCGCCTGGAGCTCTCCGCGAAAATACGCGGCCGCCACCACATCGCTGATCGCATAGGCCTGGCCGTCGTCGCACGCGAAGATGGCGGCGGGCGCATGGCGGGTTGGCGGAAGTTCTCCCATCGCGATGAAACCAGGCGGGTGGCGTTGCTCTTTTCTAGGCCGAAGGCTCTCCAAAAATGCGGGTCCGTCCCGGGACCCCCCGGACACTCGCATTTAGAGCAAACCCCGGCGCCGATGACAATCGTTTCCGGCGCCCCGGCGGGTTGGGGTCGGCGACGCCACCCCGCCGGGGCCGGTTCCGCCCCCTCAGGTCAGGCCACGCGCCGCATATGCCGCCGCCCGCTGGGGCCGCCAGCGGGGCCCGACCAATTCAAGGGACGCAGGTCGAGGGCCAGAATGGGAAGCGCGGGCCAGGTGGATCGTGACCTCCGGGCGCGATGGCAAATGCCAATGGCGACGCAGCGAAGGGGCTCGAGGCCCGAGGACCCCGACTCGAGCCCCCCGGCGGGGCGACGTACCCGCTTTTGGGCCGGCTCGCCCATCCCCAGGCAAAGTATGGCTTCGTCCCATTCCATCCCTTCTGTTAATTCTGTCTTTAGCTCATCTCTGTTTTCCACGCTTCCTTCCGCCGATTCGCCCTGTTTCCATGAGCAAATTCGATCTTACGGTCCTGCCTGAATCCAAAACTGCACGCTATATGCAATTTCTCCGACCTCGGTTCATCCTCGGCCTCATCCTCGTCGTCCTCCTCGCCGCCGCATTGGCCGGCACGTTTTTTGTCGTGAAGCCCACCCAGCGCGCCGGCGTGCGGCGCTTTGGCAGCGTCACGACCACCCTCCCGCTGCAACCCGGCCTGCACCTGAAACTGCCCTTCTTCAGCCAGGTCGATCGCGCCCAGGTCAGCCTGACCAATCTCCACATTCCTAAATTCTCAGTTACGACGATCGACAACCAGATCATCAGTCTCGATATTAATGTCTCGTACAGCGTGCCGGACTCGGCGGTGTTTCATTTGCTCTACGAAGTCGGCAGATCCGGCGATGCGGATATTCACGAAAATATTCTGCCCATTGTGCAGGATCGCGTCAGCCGCATTTTCGCCAGCCAGAATACGAACTCGATCAACGAGAATCGCGAAGTCCTCCAGGAGGCCGTCACCCTGAGCGTCGCGCAAACCCTCAAGGAACTCTTTCGGGTGGAGATGAAGAGTCTTCAAATCGCCAGCATCGAATTCAGCAAGGCGTTCAACGACAGCAACGCGAACGCCGTCCTGGCCAAGAATCGGGCGGTGCAGGAGGAGAACAACCTCAAAGTCGTAGGCTTCCAGGCGCAGCAGAGAGTCCTGGAGGCCGAGGGTCTCGCCAAGCAAAAGATCGCTGAGGCCACCGGACTCGCCAAGAGCATCGAACTTGAAGCGCAAGGTCGCGCCAAAGCCGTGGTGCTGGAAGCCGAGGCAGACAAGCAAGCCCGCACGTTGAAGGGCAACGGTGAGGCCGCCCGTCTGGAGCAGGAGAGCAAGGCACTCGGTGGACCGGCCAACTACATCTCGTTTCTCCATGCCCGCGCGCAGATGCAGTGGAGGGGCCTGTATCCGGATAATATGACAATCCTCGGAGACAAGACCCCGGTTCTGCTCGGCCTGCCCACGAGTTCCTCAAGTTCTGAAGCTAAGCCCGCGGCCGCTTCTAAACCTTAGAAACAAGCCAAGTTTCGAGGTCATGCCGAGAGGAGTGACCGTCGCCGGAAGCTTATTCCAGCCACAATGGGACTGGAATTTGTCGCGGGGATGGCAGGTGGAAGCGAGGCCGGGAAAAGTCTCATCGGGCGGCGGGCATCTCGATCGGAAGAACGGACGCCGGTCGCTCGGCGACGACGGCACGCTCAATCTGTTCCTGCATGGATTCCCCTTCGTCGCGGATCAGGGCCTGGCAGAAAATTGATTCCTCGCGATCCGCCGCGGCGTAGGGATCGCCGTAAAGCCGGTGGCCTTCGCGGAGAAGTTTTGTCACCAGTGCGTCCAGGTCCGGCAGAGTTTTGCCGGACGCGGTGAAATAAAGAGGATTCGATGCCATGGTAAAGTTGTGAGGCGAAAACACCCCTGATGTGATTCGCGCGTCCGTCGTTCCCTGCGGGTAAAATTCCCGCTTGTCGGCCTAGGACCGTGCGAGGGGACTCTTCAAAAAGGCGAAGCGAACCGCGACTCTCACTACTCGCGCCTTTCCTCCATCATCCCGCAACGCTAAATCAGGTCATGCTCGTCTTGACCGTCAATCTCACCATTCGACCGGACCAAATCGATTCCTTTATGAGCCAGGCACGCGAAAACGCGCGCCTCTCGAAAGCCGAATCTGGCTGTCAAGAGTTTCAGGTCCTCGTTGATCCCAATAACGCCGCGAGCGTCCTGCTTTATGAAATTTACGATGACGCGGCTGCCTTCGAAGCGCATCAGCAGACCTCCCATTTCAAGTCTTACCTGACCGATGCGGTCCCATTGCTCGCCGCGCGCGAGCGGCACTTTTGGAAGGCAGCCTAATCAATTCGCAGCCAGACTTCGATCCACTCCATGGCACCCGGTGCATGCCGGAAGACCTGGACTCGTCTGAATTTCTTACCCTCCTCCGTCACTTCGCTCGCGGTGGCATCAGACGGCGAGATCCGGCAAGCCTCATCGAAGCCCAATTCCCCTTTGGTGACGGCACGCACTTCAACGGGGGTGATCGATTTCTTCGCCAGCGGAAAAGACGGATCGTGAAGTTCCGCGGAAGAGAGATAAAAAGTTTGGCTGATCATGGTTCAAAACCCGGATGCGAATTTTTGGAAGAGCCAATTGTATATCCGGTTCAGCCGTCAAAATAAAAGCATCACTCTGCTCCGTTTTCAAAATTCTATCTCGACTGCAATCCGTACCTCAGGCGGGACATTCCGCATTCGGCACAGAGCCATCCCTACCTAGGTTTTGCACATCCGAAGTGCGCCTGAGGCTCGATCCCGTGATGTACCACCGTCCCAGAACTTACGAACCTATGAATGACTCCGCCCTCCCCAATCGCTTGCGCGCCGGCTCCCTAGGACTGGGCGAGGCCAGCCTCGACGAAATAGAAACCCGCGCGAAGGAGCTGGCCCTGATCGACGGTCGGGAAACCGTGACCGATGCCGACTTTGCGCGAGCCACGGTCGAACTGGGCGGTTCATCCGCTAGCGCGGCCCACGCCCCGGAGGTGATCGATTCCGCGATGGAGAGTCTCACCACCTGGGACGAGCCGACCGGCCAGCACGGTATGCAGGTGGAACCGAGTCACGCGGAGGATGAAGTGAGTGTTGGGGATCAACTCATCCAAGAGGGTGTCATCGAAGCGGACCATGATTCGCGCGTCACAGCGGCGGAAGAAGCCTCGAAGGGCGACTGACGTCATCCGCGTTTGCGCCGCGGGACACCTACTTTTGGGAGGGATGTTTCTCCGAAGCGTTCCAAGCATGGCTGCATCCATTTCGGAAATCCGCGAGGTTCCGCGTTCCGAAATAGACTTGGATTTGCATCCCATTCCCGGCCGCGACCGCAATATTTTTGGCGCTTCGAAGAAAGCCTTCCAAAGCGGCTGGTGCGTAACTTTCGACGGTCGCCCTTCACCCGCCGAAATGTCGATACCGCAGAGGACACTTGGGAGATCCGGAAATTGGCTCAACTGTGATTCGAGCCGGCGGTGCCCCACGTTTCTCCTTACCTACGACTCTTTGAGTCATACCTGGGACCACCACCGCAGAATGCCCGCCGACAGCGGGAAACCTATTTCATCGCCGCCACGTTGATGACCGACGTTGCGAGCTTGGTCAGCTTTTTGTCGGTCGCGCCCTCTTCGTCGAGCGTGGTCTGGAGCAACGTCGCGCCGGCCTTGTCGCCCAGCAACTTGCCGTAAGTCCGAGCGCAGCCGTATCCGGCCATTTCATAATGTTCAACGCGCTGCGCCGCAGCGATCAGGCCCGCATCGCGAACTTCTTCGTCAGCCTCCTCCTTGATCATTTCGGCGCCTTCTTTGAGGACACCTTCCATGCCTTCGCACTTTGGACCGCGAGTCGTTTGCCCGTGGCTGGTGAGGATTTTCTCCAACCGCACCACGTGCTCCTTAGTTTGCTCGAGATGTTCGCGGAAGCCGGCGGCGAGTTCCTTGTTCGAGGCAGCTTTCACCATCTTGGGCAGCGCTACGAGGATTTGTTTTTCCGCGCTGTAAAGATCTTTCAGTTCAAGAATGTAGAGGTCTTTGAGAGTTTCGAGTTCCATGGGTATTTTTCTGTCGTTGGAGTTGAGCGATGTCATCGTGCGGGGGCGCGACCGACGTGTCAGGAGATTCGCGAGTGGGGGGGCGTTTGGATGGGAATTTCCTCGCGGAAAAACATTTAATCCTGTCCTGGCTGAGCGCGCCTCACCCGCGAAGAAAATGGCCTCAGCACAACGAAGTGTGCGGAGGCGAATATTTGATGAACCCGCTCTTCCCGCGTCGGGTGGCCCACATCCTAAAATCTTATGCTCACTCTCCATCTCGCCTCGCCCGTGATCGCGGCCGCCGGCTGGGCCTTCCTGACGTGCATCCTCGGCGGCGGCTTCGGTCTCGCCATTCTTGTGTTCGTCGTCCTCAAGATTGTCGGCAAGTGAAATCCAGGGAACGAAGCGGCTGTTCTTCATTTTAGACAAACGTCGGGCATGACTACCGAATGCAATCTTCGCGCCGTGCAGACCCTGCGCCGCGCGCAATCCATCAGGCCGGCGAGCTGGCACTGGGCACCGCCCATCGTCTGGCTGCTCTTCGTCGACTCGGTTGCGCTCATGGTGCTGGAGCTCAGGTCTCGCGGCGAACGAATCCCGTTGCCCGCGACTTCGTTGCGCCGGAGTGCGGCTTCGACGGGCTCGACGGGTGCGCGGCCTTGCTCGCCAGTGCGGCGGTGATTACCCGAAGCGTTGCCCGCTTCCGGACGACGAAGTTGCCGGTACAACCGGCGAGGCCTGCAGTGGCATTTGCGTTTCCGGCGTGAAAGCGTCCGCTCGGGGGCATGAGCTTTCCCCTTCTGGCTGTCGACCGTTGATGGTCCCCGCCCTTCCGGGACTTCTGGTCTGACTCGAATGTTGACTCCCGTCTGCTACGCCACCCGGATCATGACGATCAGTTTCTTCCCCTGAACTCCGGCGAACTCGGTGACCTCCAGAAGCTGGAATTTTTGGCCCGTGGGAAACGGCGAATCGCGGCAGATGATCGGAACGCGATTCGTCACGGGGGGACCAATCGGTTCCGAGGACTGGTGGACCGCGTAGGCTTCGCCGCAGCGCATTTCCCGTCGCGAAGACCAAACCAACACAGGAATGGGACGGTGGGTTTCCCGTGAGATCGCCCAATATGTCTCCGGCATTTCGCGAGTGTCCTTTGCGAAAGCGCTGGCCGGCGGAGAAATCGGATTCACCGGTGCCCCGCTCCCCCCGGGCCCCTTCATCAAATCCGACGCGTTGGTGGTTTCGAGATAGCTCACAAACGGAAATCGCGGCAGAACGCTGACCGGCTCCAAATATTTTGAGGTCACCACGAATGAGAGGGAATAGAACGTCAAAATCCAAGGCCACGCCAGGTGGGTCGACCGGTCCCCCGCCGATGGCAAACCGGTGGGAACGAGCGTCCTGCTCGTTCCACAGATCGCGCTCGGGATCCTCCAACGCCGCTCATTCTCAAATTCCCTTCATCCCGTCAAAACCAGAATTGCAAATCCCTCCACCGCTCAGGCAATGCGCTGTCATCACGACCCCACGTCCGCATCATTCCCCATGCGCAGCCGCGCGGTGGTGCGATTGAGGCTCGATGGGTCCTCTGCCTCATTCATCTTCCGCAGGCTCCCAGAGCGCATCGCGAACGCACGCGGCCTGAAAATGCGCGGTAAGCGGAACTGGATCGGCATGAGCGGGAAGTCGGCAAAGCGCCGACTTCTCACCTTCTTAAACGAGCGGCGGGAGAGCCCGTTACCATCCAGAGCAGGGGCGACAAGCCCGCAACGGAAGTGAGCGTGAATTCGGCAAGGGAAACTAAGGCGCGTGGCCCGGCGGGAGCAATCGGCTCCCGTCGTCCGAAGGCGATTGAATTTGCGGAGTACGCTGCACTGATTTTGAAGTTTTCCCGAGAGTCGATTGGGAGCCTCCCGAAGACGCCTCCGCCCGCTTTGAAGGATTCTTTCGTGCGCGCTGCGGACGGTGCGTTTGCGGCCGGGGCGCTTCTGGTTGGCTCTCTTGAGCACGCTCCAATGTCGAGAGCCGTTGCTCGATCCCCTCGAGTCGCTTACCGGTCGTCACAATCCAACCAAGGAGACGATCGACTTTCGAGATTAGCTCCTGAACGGCTTGCCGCGCGGATTTGTCCTCGCTCATGCCGGAAGCCTACTCGGGT
>JBBRMO010000034.1:0-11184 GCA_038230815.1 Chthoniobacterales bacterium | reverse complement strand
GAGGACGCCGGCACCGCCCGCTTCGATCCGAATATCGAAGTCGAGTTTGTCTTCCAGAAAATGGACGTCGCCGTGTCCGACCATCCCGAAAAGTTTTCCGGAAACCTTGAAATCATCGGTGTGAATAACGCCGTCCTTGATGGTGAAGGTCGATTTGGCCTGGCGCGCAAGGCTGTAGCCGGCGCCCGGAATAATGGCGGAGAGCAGCTCGGAAAGCGGGCCGAAAACCGGAATGGCGAAGATGTCGCCGTCGGTGACGCTGGCGGTGCCGGCGCCCTGCATGGCTCGCTCTTCGCTGCCCACGCCGGTCCACTCGTAGGCGCCATTCAAGCGCCCATGTTTGGTCTCATACTTGAAATAAAGGTTTGCCAGTCGGGGAAAATCGACGCCGTCCAGGGAGAGGTTCGCGTGATAATGGTTATCGTTTTTCGCGAGTGAAATGTCGGCTGCGCCACGCACCTCGCCGTTAAAGAGTTTGCCCGTGATGTCGGAGAGCTGGAGCCGATTGTCCGTGAACAGGAGCCGGCCGGCAACGCGCTCGAAGGGCAGCGTCTTGCCGAGAAAAACGTACTCCATTCCCGTCGGCGCATCGATCTTGATCTCGATGTGGTCGTTCGTGCCGTGGAAATGATAGACGCCATTCACGACCAGGCTCGGGGGTTGCCGGAACTTGTAAGGCACGACCTCCTTAAAATATTTCGGGTCGACCCAGGCAATTGCATCCGTCAAGCGCAGCGTGCTTTTGATTTCCTTGAACCGAATTTCGTGATGCGCGAAATCGTAGGCGATCGACCCGGTCCCCGTGCCTTCGTCGCGAACAACCCGCAGATTGTTCAGGTGGAACGCTCCATTTTCGAGACGTAATTTGGCACTGGCCTCATTCATCCAGGTACCCCGGAAGCGCGTCCGTTGAGTCGTGATGCTTCCGTCGCCGGTCCACGTTGCCGGATCGCGGCTCGGGCCATGCAAACCGAGACGAATGGAGGGCGGCCGCGCCCATTCCCATTCCGCCAGGAAACGGCCCAGTTCCGGTGAGGCTAGAGCGCGAAAGATGATCGGATCCAGGCTGCTCTCGACCGTGAGCCGGAAATCGTTGGGCGCGTCGAGAAGGTCGCCGCGGAGCTCTCCGGATTCATGGCGCAGACGTAGCTCGCGCACCATCGCGCGGTCGCCATCCCAGGAGAAATCCGCAGTCAGCTTCAGGAGCGGCACGGTTTTATAACTGAATTTCTCCACGGCAACGCGGCCGATCAGGCTGACTTTCGGCGTGGTCCCGGCAAAATTAGCGGAGCCAGAAAGTTCGAGAAGTGAAGGCGAATTCACGGCGACGTCGGCGAGCAACTGGGGGAAGCCGGCGGCGTCGAGAAAGCGTTTCGCATCGAGCGTGCTCCGGCCCTGGAAATCGGCGGCCTGCGTTTCGCGGCTCCAGGTGGCGCTTCCGGAAAAACTGCCGGCGTTATCGGACCAGCTGCATTGGTTGACGTGGAGCGTTTGGTTCGCCCATTCCGCGACCACCAGGAGCCCGGTGATCTCATAGGCGCCGCGTTGCATCCGGTCGCCTTTTAAAGTCGCTTCCGCATGGACGGTCTCGAATCTCGAAAGATCCCCGGCAAATTTCACCTGAAGCGAGGCAGGCTCTCCCGGAAAACTGAAGCGGCGCAACTCGTCCGCGATCCGGTGCACCGTCAGGAGCCGCTGTCGCCATTCTTCGTCCGAGATTTCGTCAGATGGCTTGTAATCGTCCCGCTTGATCAACTGGCCGGTCGCTGAAATCCGGAGGCCGCAAAAAATACCTTCCGCCTGGCTGACGTAGATTTGCTCCGGGGGAAAATAAATATGCGCGCGCAGCTCCTTGATCTGGGTCTTCGGCGCACCGGGAGTGGCGGCCGGATTCGGGATCGTCAGTTCCGCGCCACGGACATCGAGCGCGTAGAGGAAGGGTTTGTGATGAAGGAGCGCGGAATAATTGATGTCGAGCGCGACTTCGCTGATGACCGCGAGCGTGTTCTCACGATTTTCAAAATCGTAAATCCGCACATCCTGCGCGATCAACCCGCGGACGGGGTCGACCGTCAGGCGCCGGATCGAAGCTTCGACGCCGCGTTTGTGCAGCTCTTCCGAAACCCGGTCACGCCATTCCTTGCCGAAGCCACGTTTGGCCAGGTACCAGCTGCTCCAGCCGAAAATGAGAATGAAGGCAACAATCGCCAGTCGCAGGACTCGCCGGGACTGGGAGCGATGAACCTTCGCGCGTCGGCGATAAAACTGCCGCGCGAGCGAGGGGGGAGTGGGCTCTAGAACCGGAGGCACGGGGAAAACGTCCAACGTTCGGAGGCGTTTGTCATCCCGAGTCCCGCGGCCGCGGGAAAGGATCCCGTGTTGTTACCTGCATGTCTCGCGACGGGTTCTCTCGACTTCGCTTTGCTCCGCTTGGGAGGAGAAGGAATTGGGAGAACTAAAAAGCGAGGCTGGATTTCACCAACCCTCCTCTTCCTGCTTGCTGGACCGTCTGTTCCGCTTCCGATCCTGCCCAATCGCCGCCGTAGCCGTGCCGTCTGGTTCACGTTACGTTTGGTTCGGCCATGACCATTTCCGATTTGCCTGCGATCAACGCGTCGCTGAATTCGATCAGCGCGATCTTTATTTCGTGCGGCTGGTACTTTATCCGCCGGGGATATTGGCGTCGGCACGTGGCTTGCATGATCCCGGCCCTGATTTCCTCCACCCTGTTTCTCGTCGGTTATCTGGTCTATCACGCCCATGTCGGCGAACGCTCGACTCATTTCACGGCGGAGGGAATGATTCGAACGATTTATTTCGGGATGCTGATTTCCCACATCCTCCTCGCCTTTGTCACGTTGCCGCTCGTGATCGTCACGCTCGTGCCAGTTTTTCGGAGACGCTGGGACCGGCATGCGCGGATCGCTCGCTGGACCATGCCGATTTGGCTTTATGTTTCGGTAACCGGTGTGCTCGTTTACCTGATGCTCTACAAATGGTACCCCGCGCCGAGTTAAGGTGGATCGTGCGCTCCTTCGCGCGATATTATTTATGCCGGGGCAGCCGGGACTTTCGAGCCATCGAGCGACGGAGCGCTCGATCCACCAGGAATTCTCAGCCGGCCGAATCTTGCACTTAGTCGGTAGTTGATGTTTGATTGGGATTGCCCCCGGCGAAATCATGGTGACGATCGCAACATTCAACGAACCGGCCAAGGCCAAGCACCTCAAGACGCGCTTGCAGGAGGCGGGGGTCAAGGCCGACGTCCATAACGAAGGCCACCTCCAGCAGATGGCCTTCATGTCGAAACCGCAGGCGAACGCGAAAGTCCTCGTGACCGAGGAAGATTTCGAAGCCGCGAACAAATTAATGCTGGAGTGGGAGGTCAGCGATCCCGAGGTCGGGTCCGCGATTCGCTGCCCCCAATGCAAATCGCCTCGGATCGAATATCCGCAGCTGACCCGGAAATTTATCACACCGTGGATCGCAAGCATTCTCTTCACCCTCAAGATTTTCCCCAAGGAATTTTACTGTCAGGATTGCCACTTCACCTGGGGGAAGGACGGCGACCCGCTGCCACAACCCGCCGCCTGGGAGACTTTTTCCTGATTGTCGCAGTTTGGTAGGGGCGAGACTTGGTCGAGCCTCCGAACGTTTTGCGAATGCGGTTTGGCTCGACAGAGTCTCGCCCTACCATGACCCCGATTCGGCGGCCAAGCCCGCACGTCTTGCCTACTGCGATTCAGCAGTTGATCATCGCGTAATTCATTCATGAAATGGCTTTTCCTTCTTCTCCTCGCCGTCTTGATTTTTGGCGGGGCCGCCTTCTTTAGCTACGACCTGTTCGTCAAGCCCGAGCGCAAGATCCAGCAGGAGAAAAGCGGCGAGATCCCGGTCGAGCCGGTGCCGGATGTGAGCCTCCCGGAGTTCCAGGCCGCCGCAAAATTGCGCCAGGAAGGGAAGTTGGTCGAAACGCGTGACGCGCTGGTGACGCTGCTCCAGAAATTTCCCAACGGCCTTCACGTCGAGGAGGCGAAGGACCTCCTCGGTCAGGTGAACATCGAGATGCTTTTCACCGATTATCGCTCGCCTGAAAAACAGGAGTACGTCGTCCGCAGCGGGGACGTGCTTGCGAAGATCGCCGCGAAAACCAAGACGACGCCTGAGTTGATCATGCGCACGAATAACCTGACCAATTCGATGTTGCGGATCGGCCAGCATTTGTTGATCTCGCACCCCGATTTCTCGGTCTTCATCCAACGCAAGGCGCAGACTGTCATCCTCCTTAACCACGGCCAGTTCTTTAAGCGGTACCGCGTCAGAACAGTGAGGTTGTCCGCGAAGCAGCCGCCCCGCATCACAACTCGCGTCGCCGAGGTCATGGCCTGGAAGGGCGGGAAGCGCGTCGGGTTCGGCACGAAAGAATGGTTCGGCAGCAGTCGCTGGATTCGACTCGCTCAGCCGGGATATTTTCTGTTTGCGGTGGCGGAAGCGGGCCGCCGCGACGAGTCAAACCAGCCGCCGCCGCCCGGGTTGGGCCTGCCCCCCGGCGACATGGACGAGCTGAGCAGCCTTGTAAACAGCAAGACCACTGTCACCATTACGGACTGACAATGAGGTCAGATCGTGAATCGTGAATTGTGAATTGTGAATCGTTGAGGGCGGGAAACGCGATAAAGTGACAGGATTCCCCGGCGCTTTCCGGCTTAACGATTCAACGAGGTAACGGTTTAACATCCGCACCATGGATTCGCATCCTCTGGACTTTGAAAAACCGATCCTGGAATTGCAGCGGCGACTCCAGGATCTGAAGAATCATTCGGACCAGCACGAGCTCGACTTCGATTCCGAGGTCGAAGCGATGGAGAGCAAAATCCGCGAAACGCGGCGGCAGATTTATGAAAACCTCACCGCCTGGCAGCGGGTCCAGCTGGCCCGCCACATCATGCGCCCCTTCGCGCTCGATTATGTGGCGCGATGTTTCACCAATTGGACCGAGCTCCACGGCGACCGCGTTTTTGGTGACGACAAGGCGATGCCGAGCGGCCTCGCGAAACTTGGCCCCCATCGTTGCGTTGTCATTACGAACCAGAAGGGCCGGGACACGAAGGAAAACGTGAAGCGGAATTTCGGCTGCGCGCATCCCGAGGGATATCGCAAGGCCCTCCGCCTGATGCGGCTCGCGGAGAAGTTCGGACTGCCGGTGATTTCGTTGATCGACACCCCCGGCGCTTTCCCCGGCATCGGGTCGGAGGAACGCCATATCGCGGAGGCGATCGCCGTGAATCTTCGGGAAATGATGAACCTGCGTGTCCCCTCGATTGCGGTGGTGATTGGCGAAGGGGGCTCGGGCGGCGCGCTGGGCATTGGTGTTTCGGACCGGGTGTTGATTCTGGAGAACGCTTATTATTCGGTGATCAGTCCTGAGGCCTGCTCCGCGATTCTATGGAAGGATCGCCGGCACGCGCCGGAAGCGGCTGAAGCCCTGAAGTTGACCGCCCAGGATTTGATCGGCCTCGGCGTCGTGGATGAAATCGTTCCGGAACCGGAAGGCGGCGCGCATCGCGATCCCGATCTGGCCGCGGCCAAGCTTGGGACCGCCTTGCGCCAGAATCTCGAAAGACTCTCCTCCTTCTCGATCGACGAGCTGCTGAAAAACCGCTACGAAAAGTTCCGCAAGCTCGGGAAGTTTACCGAAGAAGTGGACGCCGCTTCAACGAGCGCGTCATCCTGAGACGCGGAAACGGCGGAGGACCTCCCAGTCGAAAATGGCGTTACTCAAGAAGAGCTCCGCCAGACACGACGAACCCTCATTACCTTCGCGAAAGCGGAAGAGGGCTTGCGCGGTGGGCGCCCCTCCCACGGTCGCGATCCCCTTTGCGCGGTTTGGGATAACAGCCGGGAGGTAACTTCACGCGGTAGACAAACCTGTCCGCGCCAGCAATCGACCCAGAAGATGGCGACGCGGTTTGGAGGCCGCGATCTTTGCGACCGGCGGCGGAGGCGGGGGATAGAGGAAGCGCAGCACCGGATCGACGCGCGCCGCCCACGCCCTTTCGCTGTGATCGGCTCCTTCCGCTTCAAAGTAATGCAGGTCGTCGTACAAACGCCAGCCTTGTTCCACCAGGAGATCGCGCAATTTACGCGCATTTTCCCAGCCGGGCTCATTGGTGCCGGTATCGAGCCAGATTTTCAGCGGCGGTTTCTTCTCGTAGAAATCAACCAGCCGAAAAATGGCGAAATCGTCCCACCAAATCGAGGGCGACATGACGATGAGTTTCGTGAAAATCTGAGGATATAAAATCCCGATCGCGAGCGTGACGAGACCGCCGAGCGACGATCCGCCCAGCCCGGTGAACTCCGCTTCGCGCTTTGTTCGATATTTCCGGTCGATGAACGGCTTGAGCTCTTTGACCAGGAAATCGCCATATTGGCGGGCCAGCCCACGGCTGCGTTTTTTGCGCTCCCCAGTTTGATCGTAAACGCCGGGGGTGGGCGCATATTCGTGGATGCGATCCTCGCCCATGTTGGCCACGGCCACGATGATGAGGGGCTCGATCAATTTCTGGGAGATTAATTGCTGTGCCGTCTCATCGACGCCCCACTCCACGCTGCCGAAGGCCGTGGCGGCGTCGAAAACATTCTGACCGTCGTGAAGATAAAGGACCGGATAACGCCGGGTGGTGGAGCGGCGATAACCGGGCGGCAAATAAACGAGCACGTCCCGTTTGTTGCGCAGGATCTTGGAAGGGAAGCCTGAGTGCTGCTGAATGTTTCCGGTTAGAGTGTGTGGCGGCATTTTCGACAAGAGGTATGGTCGAAGAGATACGGCTTGTCCAACGCCACTGGATGTTTCGGGCTTGGCAGCGCGCGCGCCAGCCGCTTAGGTAGGGGCAATTGACCTCAGCCTTCCGCGCAGTCCGACCTGCGGGAACGATTGGGGAATGCCTCTCATGAACGAACGTTACATCCGCTGGTGGACGCCGCACCTGAGCCGTGAATTCGAGATGCTCGCGTTTGGCGACGGCGGCGGCATCCCGCTGGTGCTTTTCCCCACTTCCTTCGGGCGCTATTCGCAGAGCAGGGATTTCGGATTGACCGACGCCATCTCCGCTTTCGTCGACGGCGGCAAGATCACCATTTATTGCCCTGACTCGGCCGATCTCGACAGCCTTTATAATAAGGCGATTCATCCCGCGGATCGGATGCGGACGCACAACGCCTTCGAGCGCGTGATTATCGATGACGTCTTTGATCTGGCCCGCCGGGAGTGTTCGGCCCAGCGGGTCATGGTGAGCGGCGCGAGCCTCGGGGCCTATCACGCGGCGAACATTGCCTTTCGCCATCCCGATGCTGTCAGCCATTTGATTTCGCTGAGCGGGGCGTTCGACATCAGTTCTTTTTTCGACGGTTATTACGACGACAACATTTATTTCAACAGTCCCTGCGATTACCTGCCGAACACGACCGATCCCTGGAAGTACAACCACATGGGCATCATCATTGGAACCGGCGAATGGGATAACACCCGACACGAATCGTATCGTCTCTCCGAAATCCTGAACGCGAAGGGGATTCAGCATCGGCTCGATGACGGGAAATGGCGCGGGCACGACTGGAACTACTGGCGGGACATGCTCCCGTATTATTTATCGAAGATTTGCGCATGAATATCGGAATTCGTGGTAGGAACGGCGCGCTGCGCCGTCCGGGACCGTCAACTAAACGGACGCCGCAGCGCGCCGTCCCTCCCTGGAAACAACTATGAAAAAAATCGGAATCCTATTCGGACAGGAAGGGAGTTTCCCGCCGGCGTTTGTCGAGCGGGTGAACCAGAAAACGGGCGGCAAGGACATCGTGGCAGAGTTCGTCAAGATGGACAAAGTGGTCCAGGGCGAGCCGTGCGGTTACGACGTCGTGATCGACCGCATTTCGCAGGATGTCCCGTTCTATCGGGCCTGGCTTAAGAATGCGGCGCTGACCGGAACCGCGGTCGTGAACAATCCATTTTGGTGGAGCGCCGACGAAAAGTTTTTCAATAACGCTCTTGCCACGAAGATCGGTGTGGCCGTGCCGAATACGGTGCTGCTGCCGTCGCATCAACTGCCGCCGGACACGAGCGATAATTCATTCCGCAATCTCGCTTACCCGCTCGATTGGGAGGGGATTTTCAGCTACATCGGCTGGCCCGCGTTTTTTAAACCGTTCGCAGGCGGTGGCTGGAAAAACGTCTACAAACTGCACAATCCCGAGGAATTTTTCCGCGCTTACAGCGAGACGGGCCAGCTCGTCATGATGTTGCAGGAGGAAGTGACGTTTGACATGTACTTCCGCTGCTACTCGATCGATCAACGCAACGTCCGGATCATGCCGTATGAACCGCGGCATCCCTATCATTTGCGCTACCAGACAGAGTGGCAGGCGCCGCGCGAGATCCTGCAAAAGGTCGAGGAAGGCGTGCTGACGTTGAACCAGTATCTCGGCTACGATTTGAACACCGTCGAGTTCGCGATTCGCGACGGGGTCCCGCTGGCCATCGACTTTTGCAATCCGGCGCCGGACGCCGAAGTGGCCAGCGTGGGCCAGGCCAACTTCGAGTGGGTGGTCGAAGCGGTTTCCGAGATGGCGATTCGAAAAGCCAAGGAACACCAGCCCGGCCGCGACAATCTGAGCTGGGGAAAGTTTATCCAGGCGGCGGTGATGAAGAAGGCCTTGAGCGACCTGGCGTAACGAGTTTGCTTTTAAAACGTTGTCATCCCGAGCCGCGCAGACGGCGAGGGGCCTCGCGTTCGCAATGGCCGCTTGGGGGGGTCCCTCGGTGCGCTTCGCCAGCCTCGGGATGACAGCGCGCCATAATTAGATCAACTTCCGTCTTCCCATGCCTGCCACGAATCACACTTTTACGCTCGGGATCGAAGAAGAATTCGCGATCGTCGATCCGGAGACGCGGGAACTGCGTTCCCACATCCAGGAAATCCTCGAAGGCGGCAAAGTCCTGCTCAAGGAACAGATCAAGCCGGAGATGCACCAGTCGGTCGTCGAACTCGGCACCGAGATTTGTACCGACATCACCCACGCCCGCGAGCACGTGCTCGAGTTGCGGAGCAAGCTCGCTTCTCTCGCGGGCAAAGCCGGACTGCGGATCGCTTCCGCCGGCACCCATCCCTTTTCGCACTGGCGGGATCAGCTCATTACCGAAGGAGAGCGTTACAAGGAGATCGTCAGGGACATGCAGCAGCTCGCCCGAGCGAACCTCATCTTTGGTCTCCACGTCCACGTCGGAATTCCGAATCGCGAGTCGGCCATCAATGTTATGAACCAGGCGCGCTATTTTCTGCCCCACATTTACGCGCTCTCTACCAACTCGCCGTTTTGGATCGGGCGGGACACCGGACTGAAAGGCTACCGCCTCAAGGTATTCGAGCGCTTTCCGCGCACCGGAATTCCAGATGCCTTCGAATCGCTCTCCGAGTACGAAGATTTCTGCAAGCTCCTGGTCAAAACCGGCTGCATCGACAATCCAAAAAAAATCTGGTGGGACATTCGGCTTCATCCCTTCTTCGACACCCTGGATATGCGTGTTTGCGACGCGCAATCGCGCGTCGACGACACCCTCGCGCTCGCCGCGCTCATCCAGGCCGTGATCGCGAAACTCTACAAACTGCTCCGGCACAATACGACCTTCCGCGTTTACCGGCGCCGACTGCTCGATGAAAACCGCTGGCGCGCCTCGCGCTACGGGATTGAAGGGAAGCTAATCGATTTTGGTCGCGAAACCGAAGTTGAGACCCGCAGTTTGTTGAATGAGCTCATGGAGTTCGTCTCGACCGAGGTCGATGAACTTGGGAGCAAGCGGGAGATGGCGCATATCGAGCGGATCATGCGCGAAGGCACCGGGGCCGATCGGCAGCTCGAGGCGTTCCATCGAACAAACGGCGACATGAAGGCGGTCGTCGATCAGATCGTGGCGGAGACATATGAAGGATTGAACGTCCCGTCGCTCGAAGGCGCGCCGGCCTAGAGAGATTGGCCGCACGGGATGAGGATTGCCGATCCCGGTTTTTCGCGTAATGCTGACCGCTCTTCGCTGACCCCATGCCTGATCGCGCGCACACCTTAACGATTGATCCAGAACTGCAACCGGGCGCGCGCAACGCGATCCGCGATTGTCTTCGCCTGAAACCGGAAGAGCGGATCACGATCATCACCGATGAAGTCACCCGCGACATCGCGGCGGCTCTCCAGTGTGAGGTGGAAGAAGTGGGAGCGGAACATTCCGTTTTCGTCCTGGAAGAGCATGCGGAGCGCCCTCTGATCGATATGCCGCAGATCATCCTCGAGGATCTGGCTCGCTCGCAGGTCAGCATCTTCTGCGCGCACCCTCAGCGGGGGGAACTGCGCTCGCGGATGCAGATGAGCGACGTGGTGAATAAGAAACGGATTCGCCACGGACATATGGTCAACATCACCCGCCAGATCATGCTTGAAGGAATGCGCGCTGATTTTCGCGCGATCGATGCGCTCAGTCAGCGACTGGTGGAACGCGCCCGCCGGGCCCGAAAGATCAGGTGCAGCACCCCGGCCGGCACGAATTACGAAGCGGAGTTCTCACCAGCGCTGAAGTGGCTCAAGACCAGTGGTATCATTACGCCCGATAAATGGGGCAACCTGCCGGGCGGCGAAATTTTTACCTCACCGTTGAATTCCAACGGCGTCTTCGTGGTGGATGGAGTGGTGGGCGATTACCTCTGCGAGAAGTATGGCGATCTCGAAGGAACGCCGCTTACGATTGAGGTGAAGGAGAACCGGATCCGCGATCTACAGTGCAAAAATCGGGAGCTACTGGAAGAATTTGGTGCTTACATCAGCACGGACGAAAACAGCAATCGCGTCGGCGAATTCGCCGTCGGCACTAACACCGCCTGCACCCATGTGATCGGGAATATTTTGCAGGACGAAAAAATTCCCGGCATCCATATCGCGTTTGGCCACCCTTATTCCGAACACACCGGTGCGACCTGGGTCTCGAAAACCCACATCGATTGTGTCGGCCGCGACTTCGACATCTGGTTCGATGACGAGAAGGTGATGGAGAAGGGAAGGTTTTTGGTGTGAGTCTGTTGAGACAATAACCCGGACGTTTCGGAAAGCCGTCCCTACCTGCAATGGATGCGGAACTACGCG
>JBBRMO010000033.1:0-11334 GCA_038230815.1 Chthoniobacterales bacterium | reverse complement strand
GACCTCGAAATTGCGCGCGACATCCAGCGCATTCTTCTGCCGAGCGAGGCCCCCATCGTCCCGGGATTTGAAATTAGCGGCATCAACATTCCTGCGCGCCACGTCAGCGGCGATTATTTCGATTACCTCACCGTCACGGACGACAAACTCGGCGTCGCGATTGCCGATGTTTCCGGCAAGGGCGTCCCGGCGTCGATCATCATGGCGATCTGCCGAAGCGTTTTGCGCAGCCAGGCGGCGGGGAATCCTTCTCCGGCGGATGTGTTGCAAAAGGTAAATCGCCAGCTTTATCCCGATATTAAAGAGGACATGTTCATTAGCATGGCCTACGTGATTCTCGATCACGTGACCGGCGCCGTGACTCTCTCGCGCGCGGGCCACGATGCGCCCATTCTTTTCGATCACATCGCCGGAACGGCCGTGGCGGTGAAGCCGCCCGGCATGGTCCTCGGAATTGACAGTGGAAGCGTGTTCGATAGGATAACGGGCGACTTCTCCCTTTCGCTCCAACCGAACGACTGCCTGCTCCTCTACACGGACGGCGTCACCGAAGCGCTCGATGGAAACGGAGACGAATTTGGGCCCGAGCGGATGATTGAATGCGTGCGGGCCAGCGCGCCCGAGGGAGCACCGGCCATCATTTCGGGACTAATCGACGAGCTGAGAAGTTTCGTCGGGGTGCAGCCGCAAAACGACGACATAACTTTGATTGCCATTCGCAAGACATGAAAAAAATCCCGGTAACTGAACCAGAAGAAGAGAAAAGAGACTCCATGGCTGATGGGAGGAGCGACGCGACCGTGACCTCCACGGGGCCGGCGCCGACCGAGGAGGATGGCGAGGGTTTGCAGGCGGACCTGGATCGGTTCCGTGATCTCGCCCTGCGGAGCCAGGCCGACTTCGAGAATTACAAGAAGCGCTCGGCGCGCGAGAAAGAGGAGGCGATCAAATACGCCAACAGTTCGCTTCTTGAGAAGCTCATCGCCATTGTCGATAACTTCGAGCTGGGCCTGGGCGCCGCCCGCGCGGAAGGCGAAAAGTCGCCGGTTTTTTCCGGCATGAGCATGGTCTTAAAGCAATTGATGGATTTCCTGGCCGACAGCGGACTTCAGCCAATCGACGCCACCGGCCAGAAGTTTGATCCGAATCTGCATGAAGCCATCGCCCACGAGCCGAGTAAGCAAATCCCGGAAGGAAGTGTCGTCCGGCAAACGCGCCGGGGCTATCGGATGAAGGATCGGCTCCTTCGACCTTCGAGCGTGGTTGTCTCGAGCGGCCCGGCTGCTTAGCTCAAATCCGAGTCCCGCGACTGCGGGAAGGAATCTTTAAATTTTTATGGCTGAGAAGCGCGATTACTACGAAGTCCTGTCGGTCTCCCGCACCGCGACGGAAGAGGAAGTGAAACGGTCCTATCGCAAGCTTGCGGTGAAATATCATCCGGATAAAAACCCCAACGACCCGCACGCGGAAGAGAAATTCAAGGAACTCGGCGAAGCCTACGACGTCCTGATGGATGCCGATAAACGTTCGGCCTACGATCGCTTTGGCCACGCCGCCTTCTCGCAGGGAATGCCCGGCCGCGGGGGCGGGTTCCACGATCCGTTCGATATTTTCCGGGAGGTTTTTGGTGGCGGCGGGGGCGGCGGAATCTTCGAAAGCTTTTTTGGTGGCGGCGCGACGACCGATCGCGAAGGGCGGCAGCGTGGATCCGATCTGCGTTACGACATGCAGATTACGCTCGAAGAGGCGGCCTTCGGCGTCGACAAAGAGATCGAAGTCCGCAAGCTCGACACCTGCGCGAAATGCAGCGGGAAGGGGGCCGAACCCGGTTCGCGCACGATCAATTGCCCCAGCTGCGGCGGCCGTGGCCAGGTCATCAGTTCTCGCGGGTTCTTTCAGGTCTCGCAAACCTGTCCACGTTGTCACGGCGTCGGCCAAATCATTGAGAAACCGTGCCGCGCGTGTGCCGGGGAGGGCCGCGCGGAAAACACCAGCCGCATCAAGTTAAAGATTCCCGCCGGAATTGCCGACGGATCGCGCCTGCGCTCGTCAGGCAATGGTGAGGCCGGAATTCGTGGGGGTGGGGCGGGTGATCTCTATGTCGTCATCCACATCAAAGAGCATCCGATCTTCCAGCGCGAGGAGGACAATCTTTACTGTGAGGTGCCGATTTCATTTACGCTGGCCGCTCTCGGCGGTGAAATCGCCGTTCCCACTTTGGAAGGCAAAGCGAATTTGAAAGTCCCCGCGGGGACGCAAAGCGGGCAGGCTTTTAAGCTAAGAGGGAAAGGCGTTGTCAACGTGAACGCGCGCGACCGCGGCGATCTTCTCGCCCGGCTCCTCGTGGAAGTACCGACTCGTCTCAACGGGGAACAACGCCAGAAGCTCGAAGAATTTGCCGCTCTCTGCGGAGAGGAAAACACGCCCTTGCATAAGAGTTTCTTCGACCGCGCCAAGGAGTTTTTCCGCTAGTCATCCCGAGCGCAGTCGAGGGATCCCGTGTTGTCATTGGCAGCGAAGTCTAGACTCTCACCTGTTTTATAATTCCCCGGGATTCTTCGACTTCATTTCGCTTCTGCAAAACTTCGCTCAGAATGACGCGCGAAAGGGAAACTGAAATGCATCGCTTCTACATCGCCCCCGAACGTTGGCAGCCAGACTCGCCGCGCCTGGCCGGTTCCGAGGCTCACCACTGTCGCAACGTTCTGCGTCTCGAGCTCGGCGATAAGGTTGTTCTCTTCGACGGACGCGGCCGGGAGCTTACCGCTGAAATCATTTCGACGGACGCCGGCCAGGTCCTTCTCCGTAAGCTTCACGAGGCGCACACTCCGCCGTTGCGCTGCCGATTTACCCTCGGTCAGGCCATCCCCAAGGGTAAGAACATGGACCTCATCGTGCAAAAAGCGGTCGAAATCGGCGCCGCCGAAATCGTCCCGATCCTATCTGATCGCACCGTCGTCCGTCTGGATGAAGAAAGCGCTGCTGCCAAACAATCGAAATGGCAAACCGTCGCAATTGAGGCCGCCAAGCAATGCGGCCAGAACTGGTTGCCGCAGATCCAGGCGCCCCAATCCCTGGCCGGATTCTTCCAGCCGCCCCGGCGCTTCGATCTTCAGCTGATCGGGTCGCTCCAGTCGGACGCCGTGCATCTCAAGAAAATTCTCACGGAGTATCGGGCAGAGCACGGAGATCGTCCGGCGAGCGTCCTTATGCTGGTCGGTCCGGAGGGCGATTTCACCCCGGCCGAGCTTTCGCTCGCGCGGAGCCACGGTTGCCGGCCGATTACCCTGGGCCCGATCGTTCTGCGGGTGGAAACCGCTTCGATCTATTGCCTGAGCGTTCTCTCCTACGAGCTCCTGACTCCGGATGACATCGCGCAAACTTTTTAGTAAAGATACGGCTCGCTGAGCGCAAAGGCATTGCGCAGCAGCTCCACCCGCGGCTCAGCTCCCTCCGCGACGATCACTTCGACCACGTCGAAGCGGAACAGAATATCGGGGTGATCGAGGAGCCGGAGCCAGGCGAGGGCGCCGCGGGAAATTCGTTTGCGCTTGTCGCGATCGACGGCATCGAACGGCCGACCGAAGTTTTCCCCCGAGCGGGTCTTTACTTCCACGAAAACAAGCGTGTCGCGATCGCGGCAGACGATATCGATTTCGCCGCCGGTCCGTCCGCGGAAATTACGATACAGGATCTTGTAACCGTTCCTCCGCAGGAATCGGCAGGCCAGGTTCTCTCCGCGTGCGCCAAGCCGCAGATGCCGGGGAGGCGAACTTGAAGAGCGGTTGCGCCACCGGTTCGAAAGACCGGCGATGAATCGGACAAGGCCCGTGTTCATGCAGTTTTATCAGGTGCAATTCCGTGCCGTAGCCTTTGTGCTGGCTGAAACAATACTCCGGGAAACGGGCGCAGAAGTCGCGCATAATCGCATCGCGCGTGACTTTCGCGATCACGCTCGCGGCCGCAATGGTGAGGCTGTAACAATCGCCGTCGATGATCGCGGTCTGGGGCAGGGGAAAGGGAAAGACCGGCCGGCCGTCGATGAGAACGTGCTGCGGCTGAAGGGCGAGGCCGGCGATTGCGGCCCGCATCGCCTTGTGGGTCGCGCGCAGGATATTGATCGTGTCGATCTCGAACGAATCGACGATTCCGACGGCCCAGGCGATGGCGTTGTTCGCGACGAGCTCGCCGTAGATCTCTTCGCGTTTTTCCGGGAGAAGTTGCTTCGAGTCGTTCAGCTTCCGATGCCGAAATTTCTCCGGAAGAATGACAGCGGCGGCTACGACTGGCCCCGCGAGCGCTCCGCGGCCGGCTTCGTCGATGCCGGCGATGGTGGAGATACCGAGGGCGCGGAGTTTGCGTTCATGCCGGAACCCACAGCGACGGTACACAGGGGGAAAATACTGAAATGCTGAAAAACTGAAACGCTGAAAATATTTCAGCTTTTTCGCGTTTTCAGAATTCCAGGTTTTTACTCTCGCACCGCGGTGGCTTCCTTGCCTTTGCGGGTCCGGAGATAATTCAGCTTGGCGCGGCGGGCCCGGCCTTCTTTTTCCACTTCCAACTTCGCGATGCGCGGGGAATGGAGGGGGAACACCCGTTCGACTCCTTCGCCATAGGAAATCCGACGGACGGTGAAAGTCTCGTTCAGTCCCCGTCCTTTGCGGCCGATCACGATCCCGGCGAAAATTTGAATCCGCTCCTTGTCGCCCTCAACGACCCGCGTATGGACGCGGACGCCATCACCAACCTTAAACTTGGTGACGTCGGTCTTTAGCTGTTCCTTCTCAATAGCGTCGATAATCCTGTTCATAATGGTCTCCCCGGGGGGCGCTGGCAGGGCGGACATTTTCAATCGGAGCGGAGGAAAAAGCAAACGACATTCCGTTCCTGCTCCTGATCTTTCCCCCAGTGAAAGGATTAGGAGGGAGATCACGATCACGCAGGAGGCGGCCCGTCTCCCGGTTGTGCTTTAACGGTCGCCCGCTATAATCGCCACCACACAGCGCCCGTAGCTCAACTGGATAGAGTGACAGCCTCCGAAGCTGTAGGTTGCGCGTTCGAGCCGCGCCGGGCGCAAATCTGAATCCTCACCGCGATTTTTTTCGGAGGTGAAATCGCTCTCAAAGACGTTCAAACGTTAACCCATCGTTACGCCGGAAGTTGTATTAAAGCGCAGGGTTATTTCTAATTCAGGACGCGAGGGAACCGCGCAGAACCCTCCGGCGTTAATCGCGCCCGGTGAATCTGTGCCGGTTCGAGCTGGGCCGCTGGATGACCGCGGAGAAAGACATCTGGTTCATTCCTGAATATCTCTGCGACATTCCGCATCGACCGCTGCTCAAACCCGGCTTAGAAAAACATCTTACCCGGGTGGATTGAAGACCTTGGAAGAGCGAACTGGTCGGTTATCGCAAAAAAATGACTACCTCCCGCGAATCCGGCCGCGTCTTCGGCCTCGATCTCCTCCGGGCTGCGGCCATTCTGATGGTGATTTACTCCCATGGCTTCGTCGTGCTCTATGCGCATTTTGGCGAGCCGCTTGGCTACTTCGGGCACGCTGGGTTTTACGGCGTGGAATTGTTCTTCGTCCTCAGCGGATTTCTGATCGGGCAAATCCTGATCCGCGCTGGCGGCGACCTGGGCCGGGCGGGCAACGTGGCCGCGTTTTATGTCCGCCGCTGGTTCCGCACGCTTCCTCTCTTTTTCCTGTTCCTGATCGTCAACGTCGTCTTCGAGAGAAGTTTTCGCGCCCACGCCGTTGGCTTCAAGGAAGCGCTCGCACACGGCTTTTTCCTGCGGAACCTTACCGGGTTCCACCTGACGTTCTTCCTGGAATCGTGGAGCCTCGCCATCGAAGAATGGTTTTATTTGCTGTTCCCCGCCGCGCTCTGGATCGGACTAAAATTGAGCCGGCGTTTCAGCGCAGTTTTCCTCACCACCGCTTTCACCTTTCTCGCCTTCTCCACAATCGCGCGACTCATTACCGGGTCGGATCCCTCCGCGTCCTGGCCAAACCAAATCCGGATGGGCGTGATCTATCGCTTCGACGCTTTGATGATCGGCGTGCTCAGCGCCTGGCTCTTTATCCGATTTCCTAAAACCTGGGTTCGCTCAGCGATTCCCTGTGCTTTCAGCGGTCTAATCCTCGTCGTTGTCACGTACGCGACCCTTTGGAAAATCAAGAGCGGCCACCTCCAATTCGGCGACGATTCCTACTTCACCCGGACCTTCCGTTTCACTTTAATTTCTCTGGGCTTCGCGCTCCTCCTGCCCTGGGCTTCCCACTGGAAAGTCGCCAGCGAAAACTTCGTCAGCACGGCAGTTCGAAAGATTGCGCTTTGGTCCTATAGTCTTTACCTGGTCCACCTGCCGGTCTTCCTTCTCGTCAGCCGCGCCGGCCTCGGACCCGAACACCCGTTGCCGCTGGGGAAAGCGCTGTTTTCTTTCGCGCTTCAAATCAGCGGCGCGATCTTTTTAAGCGCGATGATTTATCGATTTTTCGAAGCGCCCTGTACCCGGCTGCGGGAGAAAGCGGCACCGGCCGTGGCGAAGCTTTTCAAGGAATCATCGGCCTCGGTCAGGTGAAGACCCCGCGCCAATCGAGTGGCACCGAACGAAATCAGGCGAAACCACGATAGATGAGCGCCGTCCTGGCCGAGATCCGTCTCATCGCGGCAGGTGGTTACGGCAAATTGTAGGCTTCGATCAAGGCCACACCGGTTGTATTGTTTTTTCCGCGCACAATACCCGTGTATGCGCCCGGATTCAGGGTCGCGACAATGGCAGACTCCCGGTTATCTGCTGGCGGCACGCCGGTCGCGATAATTTCCTGTTCCTGGCTTGCGCGCCAGTCGTCGTTCGAAGCGATCAGAGCACCGGAACTATCGTGCAGCTCGAGAAGGGTATCTTGCAGCGCCCCGGACAGGAAGCCGTTTAATTCCGGCCCGATCGCCCGCACAATTACTCTCGTGGCGACGCCGCTGATAATGAAGCCACCGATCATGACGTTGTCGCCGGTTGACACCGTTCCGCGTGTGGAAATCTGGGCCAGCGCGGCACTACTTGAGGCATCGAGGCCGGCGGTGCCCAGATCATAGAGCTCCACGACCGCGACCCCGGTTGTGCCATTCTTGCCGGCAACTATCGTCGTATAAGATCCAGGGTCGAGCCCGATGACGACGGCCGACTCGTGGTCGTCTGTCGGCGAAAGGAAGGCATCGCGGATGATCTGCTCCTGGCTGTCTTTCCAGTTGTCATCGGAGACCACGATGTTGGGGTGGGCGCTATCGTGTAATTCGGCTGTGGGATCCTGCAAAGCTCCGGAGATTCCCGCTGCCGCCAAGGACGGGCCAATGGCGCGAACGATAGCAGTTTTGGGAGCGTTACCGGTCACGATGAAGCCTGCGATCAGGACATTTTCACCCGTGCCCACGAGCATGCGGGTGGATATATTGACCAGACCCGACGGCGCTCTCAGGAACAGGAGCTGGAACGTCCCGGAGCCGTGTGAGTTTGTCCCGAAGAACTGGACGGCGCCAAGAAGAGCTCCGCCAGTGAGTTCGGGAGCGTCAGGTCGAGCGCTTTTTCCCTGGCTTCGCAGCGGGCCGGTATACGTTCCTGAGATGACGCCGGCCGCCGCGTCAAAGACCAATCCCTGGGGCAACGTGCCGATGAGGGTAAAAATAGTGGGATCGGAGGGACCGGCGCTGGAAGGTGCTCTGATGGTGTAACTGACCGCCTGGCCCGGTCTAAGCGTGGCGCTGTCCGGACTGACGATCACCGGCCGGGCGGGATCAGAAGTGAAGGCCAGTTGCACAACAGAGTTAGTCGTTACGGCCCCGTCCGTCACCGTCAGGGTCACGGCGGAACTTCCTTCCACGGCCACTATCCCGGAGATAATGCCAGTCACGGGATCGGCACTCAACCCAGCGGGCAGGCCGCTCGTGCTCAGCCTTCCGGCTGGACTGCCGCCAGTCGTGATCACGCGGTAAGTGAAAGGTTGCCCGGCTCTTCCGGTCACGGCCGTGCTGCTGACAATCACTGGTCCCGCCGGAGCCGGCTGCACGGTCAGAGTGAGCGTGGCGTTGGTGGTGCCGAGGGGGTTCGTGGCGCTTAGCCCGACCAGGTAGGTTCCCTGGGTGGCCGGTACCCCGGTGATCGCTCGGAGGCCCGAATTAAACGTCAAATCGCGTGGGAGATTGCTGACCCCGAGCGAGGTCGCCCCGCTCGCCTCGAACTGATAAATAAACGGAAGCCCGACGGTGCCAGTTGCGACCGGTGGACTCGTGATCACCGGCGGCGCCGGCGCACTGGCGAGGACCCGCGCGACGTGATTGCGCCCGGTGCCGTTGTAGGTGAGGAAGTTCCCGCCGATAATAATTTTCCCGTCCGGCTGCACGGCTATCGTCTGCACGCCGTTAACTGCGCCCGTGCCCGGATCAAAGGTGGTATCAAGTGAGCCGTCAGCGTTGATTCGCGCAATGGAACTGCGCGAAATACCGCCGTAGTCCGGGAATACTCCGCCGATAATGATTTTCCCATCCGGCCGCACGGCTATCGTAAGCACCTGGGCAACCGGGCCCGCGCCAGGATCGAAGGTCGGGTCGAGTGAGCCGTCGGCGTTGACTCGAGCGATGAATTTGCGCGGAGTGCCAGTGTAGTTGTTGAAATCTCCGGCGATGATGATTTTCCCATCCGGCTGCAGCGTTAATGTGCTCAGCCTGGCATCCGGGCCCGCGGCCGGATCAAAGGTGGTGTCAAGCGAGCCATCGGCATTGATCCGCGCGAGGTAATTGCGCGTCGTGCCGTTGTAGATGGAGAAGAATCCGCCGATGAGGATCTTGCCATCCGGCTGCACGGCTGTCGTGAACACCTCCCCACTGGAGCCCGTGCCCGGAGCGAAGGTCGCGTCAAGCGAGCCATTGGCGTTGATTCGCGCGATGTGATTGCGCGCAGTGCCATTGTAGCTGCTGAAGTTCCCGCCGATGATGATTTTCCCATCCGGCTGCAGCGTTATCGAATCGACCTCGTTATCCGCGCCTGTACCCGGGTTAAAGGTCGCGTCCAGTGAGCCGTCGGCGTTGAGTCGCGCGACGCCACCGCGCGGGGTGCCGTTGTAACCAGAGAAATTTCCGCCGATGATGATTTTCCCATCCGGCTGCAACGCTGTCGCGAATACAAAACCAGGAACATCCGTGCCCGTGCCCGGATTAAAGGCCGGGTCAAGTGAGCCGTCGGCGTTGACTCGCGCGATGCAATTGCGCGCAGTGCCATTGTAGGTAGTGAATCTCCCGCCGATGATGATTTTTCCATCCGGCTGCACCGTTGTCGTTAACAGAAAATCATCCGTGCCCGTGCCCGGGTTAAAGGTCGGATCGAGGTCGCCCTCGGCGGCGCTGGCCCGGGCGACAGCAAAGAGCAGGACCGCGCCCGCCAGCAAACATGAGGCGATTGCCCTTTGTCGTGTGCGCAATTTCATTTCAAGACTCCCGGCCTTCACGTGGCCATTGTATCCGCAACGCAAGAAATCCGAAAGGAATGGCGCATAAGTTTTGGACGGCTGAATGGCGTGGTGCTGAATGGGATTAACCTACCTGGCCTCCAGTTCCGCCCATGAGCCCTGGATCACCCTCACGAGGCATTCGCAAGAGCGGCCTCACTTCGGCTGACCTGGGACTCCAGTTGGATCCGGGAGATCGCGTAAAGAGATGTTCCAGCGAAGATCCAGTCCCACCGGCTTTTCAGCCGTGCCGAAGATGCGTTGAAACGTCTGGTAACGTAATAGACCCCGTTTTTACCTACAAAACATAACACGGGTCGAGCTTTATTTTTTCCTGTTTTGTCGCCCATGATTAATGACTTGCTCGCCGTTTTCTTCCTTTTTCCTTCTTAATTCTTACTTTCTTCGGTAGAACCACGCGTTTCCCATGGCTCGTTCCCGCTCGTCCAAAACAAACGGCCACTCGAAGCGATCGAGCGCGTGGTTTCGAGGATTATCTGCAGCGAAGCGCTTGTTTGATCGGGCCCGAGGGCGTGAAGGTTGCGATTAGGGCATGGAAATTGAGTACACAGAGCCGGCGCTCCATGATCTGCGCCGCATCCCCAAACGATTCGTGCGGCAAATCATGGCGAAGGTGTCGCGACTCGAACATGGTCTGCACGGTGACATGAAACGACTGACGAACTTCGATTGCGATTATCGGCTGCGCTGCGGTGACTACCTCGTGCTGTTCGATCTTGAGAAACACACCGTAATTGTGCATCGTGTTCTTCACCGCCGCGAAGCGTATGACTAAAGCTGCACTCAAAAATTTCACCGCGGAGATCAGGCGCAAGCGCCGCGAGGTTTCGAGGCTGCAGGAAGACCTGTGCGACATGCGCGACCATCTCGCGATCTTGCAGGCGCGCGCCGAATCCGTCGGCGGGAAACGCTACTCCACAGCCGAAGTAAAAAAGGCGCTCGGGATTTAACATCCGTTCGACCGGCCGGAACTGGCACGGCACGACTTCAGAGACGATCGCAACCAAGACGGTTCTCGTTCAAGCGGAGCTCCTCTGCGCAGGGTGGGCGACGGACTGAGCGCATACCGGTTCTTTATGCTAACTGACCTTTGTATCTACACGATCAAACACTCGGATGAATTGCAGCGGTCATACGAAAGAGGCGGACAGGATACATATTCCGAAAGAAAACGATGGGTGAAAGCCAAAGCTCTTCTGGATGACGCAAGAAAAGGCGGCAAGAGATTGCCGATCATCTTTGCCCCAGCTGAAGAGACGCATGAACTGGTGGGGTGGGCCTTATTGGACGAAGTGGATGTCAGTGGGACGACAACTTACCCCTTCTCTAATCTGCAGCAGTTCGGAAGAAACGGCTCAAGATCAGCCTTAAGAAGGCCGCTGATGGAAAGCCCCTGGATGAGTTTTTCATTCGCCCTTATGCGATTTGCTACACTCCTTCAGATCTTCTCGAAGCAAAACCAAAGACCAAAACACGCCGGAGGCCGCTAGTTCCCTCCCGCTCCTGATCATCCCGAAGCCAGAACGAAAACCTCCAAGCCACCCTGGCTCCGTTCGCCGAAATCACTTTTTGCAGACTTCCGTTCGTCCCGAAATTCGGGTCGGTGTTTGACGCCCTGCAATCGTTCCTCGTGCGACGTCCAACCGTGGATTCGATGGAACTTCAAGCGGTCGACTCCAGGCGCGTTTGCTTCTAGCCTCCCGTTTCCATCGTCATGTCGATCCATCTTTACGCCGCCTGCTGGAATGAAGAAGGCATTATCCCGTTTTTCCTCCGGCACTATGAGCCGCTCGTCGATCGTATCATCATCT
>JBBRMO010000032.1:0-11540 GCA_038230815.1 Chthoniobacterales bacterium | reverse complement strand
CGCGCCAATTTGCGGCCCCAACAGGTTCACACTGGGATTGGGGTCGGTCTGTCCGCCATTAGAAAAGTGCTGGTAGAGAACGCCCGCGTTCAACTTCCAATGGTCGTTCATTTTGTAGGAAACGCCGACGGCGGTAAGAATATTGAAAGTAAAATCCTGGCCCTGAGCGCCATAGATATTCGCGTGGCTATCGAGCCAGCCGAGGCCGACTCCGCCGGAGACATACGGGACGAAGCGCGCGCCTGGTTTCGCGAAATTGTAGCGGAAGCCGAGGGAGATACCAAAGTAGCGGTTTTCCGGTCCGCGCGTGATCGGCTCCGCCATGACCAGCGCGTAGACCTGATTGTAGCCCTGGAGCCAGCTGTCGCGCTCGACCACGCCCCAGCGCCAGCGAGCGGTGTAGAATTGCGCCGCCACTTCGTAGCTGTTGGGATTGCCAATAATACCGACGAGGTAGGCGGTCTCGCTGGCTACCTCAAAGCTGGGAGCCTCCACCGTATCGGACGCGGTGAAGTGCGTCGAGATGCGATCGCCTGCCGTGGCAAGGGGGGCCAGCAAACCTGCCAGCCCAATGACGAGAGCAATTCGGAATAATTTCATGAAAGCGCGGCAACGATATTGCGAGCGCGTTCAATTGCAATTGATCAGGCGCTCTGTCACGCTTGGCTTTATGAAAATCTTAACCGTGTTGATTCTGACTTCGCTGGCTCCTCTGCCAGCGCTGACTGTGGCGGAGAACGCTCCGGGCAATCTGCCGCCGATCGCGGTTGATCTCTGGAAGGCGAGTGGGGGCGACAACTGGTCGAAGGTCAGGGAGATCGACTTTAATTTTGTGGTCGAACAAGAGGGGAAACAACTCTTCATCGCCCAACACCGTTGGAACCTTGCGGCCGGGACCGATGCCGTGAAATGGAAAGACAAGCAGGGCAAGGACCATGATGTCACAGCGAACCTGACGAATCCCGCGAAAGAAGGTGAGGAGAAGGAGGCGTTCGGCCGCTGGGTGAACGACTCCTACTGGCTGCTGGCGCCGCTCAAGATTCGCGATCAAGGCGTAAAAGTGGAAGCGGGCGGCCCGAAAGACCTCAACGGGGCGAGCGTCGAAACGATCAATCTGAGTTTCGAGAACGTCGGATTAACGCCGACCGATCGTTACGTTATCTACATAGACCCGCAGACAAAAATGCCGAAGGCCTGGGATTATATTCCGCAGAGCGGAACCGGGATGCAGGCAACGTGGGAAAAATTTCAAAACTTCAGCGGTTTAAACCTGGCCACCGAACACAACTTCAATGGCAAGTCGATCAAGCTGACGGAGATCAAGGTGGTGACCCAATAGTAATATCTTCTGTAGCCGCCGCTCTGGGAGCGGTCTGGAAGGGCGCGTCGCCTCACAGAAGCGCGGCTATAGAAAATTTGCGAGATCTTGCGGCAGCTGACTGACCCACCGCTCGCCGCCTTCAATCTCCAAGGCCGCAGAATGCAGGGCATGGCGCGGCAACAAAAGCCGTCGTTCCAATTCCGGCGTCCAGCCAGTCTCAATGAATTCGAGATACAATTTCTCGTCCGGTCCGTAAAGTTTGTCGCCGACGATCGGATGGCCTAACGAAGCCAGGTGGACACGAATCTGGTGCGTCCGGCCCGTGCGCGGAAAAGCACGGATGAGGCTAAAACGCTCGCCGCTCCTTCGCGTAAAGCGTTCCTCGACGCGGAAGTCTGTCCGGGCCTGGGCGCCCTCCGGGTGAATCGTCTGTTTGAGCCAGATCGCTGTCGGCAGATGTGCTCCCTGTCTGGCCAGGGGACCGTCGACCGATCGTGTCTCCCATTCGGGCCAGCCCCAGCCAATTGCGAGATACTCCTTTGCAATTCGCTGCTCCTGCATCAGTAAACCGAAACGCCTTGCGGCCCCGGCATTCTTGGCGACCAGCACCAGCCCGCTCGTTTCACGATCCAGCCGGTTGACGATCGAAACCTGCCCGCCGTTCGCCACCTCGAACGCGAGCAGTTGTTTTAGCTCGCCCCAAAGCGTTCGCGCACTACTCGGCTTCGTCGGATGAACGAGAAGGAAGGGGGGCTTCTCGACCACAATGAAATCATCGGATTCGGCGACGATCGAGAAATCGCCCCGGTCGTTTGCGCGTCGCGGTTCGCTGGCGGATAGAGCTGGCTTGATCTCGCTCAAAAACGTCACCCGCGAGTATACGAGCGGCCTGCGAACCGTCCACGCGCTCGACGGCATTTCTCTCGAGATCGCACGACACGAGTTCGTCGCGATCAGCGGCCCGAGTGGTTGCGGCAAAAGTACGCTGATCCATCTGCTCGCCGGCCTCGATCATCCCACCAGCGGTGAAATCCTGGTTGAGAATCTTGCTTTGCAGGCGGCCGGAGACGCAGCGTTGACCCAATTCCGCCGGCACCAGGTGGGACTGGTATTCCAGTTCTTCAACCTTCTGCCGACAATGAACGTGCTGGAGAACGTCTCCCTGCCGCTCCTCTTGCAAGGTGTATCCCCGGCGGAAAGCGAAGAGCGCGCCAACGGATTGATAGAGCTGGTCGGTTTGGGCGATCGGGCCAATCACTTTGTCCATCAATTGAGCGGAGGCGAGCAACAGCGGACCGCCATTGCGCGCGCGCTGGTTCATCGACCGTCGCTCCTGATAGCGGACGAACCGACCGGGAATCTCGATTCTCATTCCGCCTCGTCCGTGATGCAGCTCCTGGAAAAGATCGGGCGCGACGCCCTGACGACCCTGATCGTGGTGACCCACAGCGATGAGGTAGCCCGGGCCGCATCCCGGCGGGTGGAGATGCGCGATGGAAAGATCGTCCGTGATTCCCGCTCCCTCTCGTAATCGGGCTCGTGCTCCCGGTCATGATCGATCCTGGAGCAGCGGCGCGGTGGGCCGCTGCCGCAGGAAATCAATCGGTCCCGATCACGAGCAGGACTACGACAAAAAGGAGGTCACCCTTTACTTGACCTGCTGTAGAAAACCGCGTTACCTAAACGCCCAGCCTCGATCACGGAGCCAACTTTGGACCTTAAAGACATCAAAGCGGTCATCGACTTGATGAAGAAGAACGATTTATCGGTCTTCGAAATGGAGAAGGACGGTTTTCGCCTGAAGCTTCAGAAGGGGGCGGGGGAGCAAACTGTCTTCACGGCGCCGGCCGCAGCGCCTGTCGCGGCAGTTCCCATGGCCGCCAATGCCGGAACAGCGCCAGTTGTTGAAGCCGGGAAAACCGAAGCGCTGAAGGACATTCTCTCGCCAATGGTCGGCACCTTTTACCGCGCCGGCTCGCCTGAGTCACCGATGTTCGTCGACATTGGCAAGGAAGTCTCGGAAGAGACCGTGGTTTGCATCATCGAGGCGATGAAAGTCATGAACGAAATCAAAGCGGAAACCAAAGGCGTCATCGCCGAGATCGTCGCGGAAAATGGCAAGCCGGTTCAGTTTGGCCAGGTGCTGTTCCGGGTAAAATAACGCGAGCTTTCGGCTGGCGTCGCATCAGTTTCCGGGCGGAACGCGTGGATGTTTGAGAAAGTCTTAATCGCAAACCGCGGCGAGATCGCGCTGCGCATTATCCGGGCTTGCAAGGAACTCGGAATCCGAACCCTCGCCGTCTACTCTGAGGCGGACGTCGATTCACTCCACGTCCAGCTGGCGGACGAAGCGATTTGCATCGGTGCACCTCCGAGCTCCGAGAGCTATTTGAAAATCGATCGCATCATGAGCGCCGCGGAAGTCGGAGATGTCGATGCGATCCATCCGTGCTACTGTTTTCTGGCCGAGAACGCGCTCTTCGCCGAGGTGTGTGATAGCTGCTAGATTAAGTTCATCGGGCCGCCGGCGAGCGCCATGCACGCGATGGGCGACAAGAATTCTGCGCGCGCCTGTGCCCGGAAAGTCGGCGTCTCGATTACGCCTGGGAGCGACGGCATCGTGGAGAACGAACAGGAGGCGCTCAAGGTCGCGCGCAAGATTGGTTTCCCGGTCATGGTCAAGGCGGTCGCGGGCGGGGGCGGCCGCGGAATGCGAATGGCCCACAACGAGGCAAGCCTCGGCCCGGCCTTTCACGCCGCAGGTAACGAAGCGGAAAAAGCGTTCGGGAACGGCGCTCTTTATATCGAGAAACTCATCGTCAATCCCCATCATATCGAATTCCAGGTGATGGCAGATCAGCACGGGCACACCGTCCATCTCGGGGAGCGAGATTGTTCGATCCAGCGCCGCAATCAGAAGGTGATTGAGGAATGTCCATCCCCGCTGCTCTCGCCGGGCCTGCGGAAAAAGATGGGGCACGCCGCGGTGAAGCTCGCGGAATCAGTTGGATATCAGAATGCCGGCACGATGGAGTTTCTGGTCGATAACGAAGGTCATTATTACTTCATCGAGATGAACACCCGCATCCAGGTGGAGCACACGATCACCGAAGAAGTTTACGGCTGCGATCTCGTCAAGGAACAAATTCTGATTGCGTCGGGCGAAAGACTCTCGCCTCACGTCGCCAACGCCCAGCCGCGCCTCCACGCTATCCAGTGCCGGATCAACGCTGAAGATCCCGAACGCAATTTTCAACCATCACCGGGACGGATCGCGTTCTATTACGCGCCCGGGGGCCGGGGCGTGCGGGTCGATTCGCACGCCTACACGGGCTACGTCGTTCCGCCGTATTACGATTCAATGATCGCGAAGCTGATTACCATCGGAGCGACCCGCACCTCCGCCATTGCTCGAATGCGCCGGGCACTTGACGAATATTACATCACTGGAATCAAGACGACGGTTCCGTTTCATAGCGCGATCATGCGCAACGCCGAATTTCGCAACGGCACTTACGACACCGGTTTCGTCGCACGTCTCATGTCGGCGGAGAACTTCGAGTTGAAGCCGATGCCGACCCGATTGCACGAATAGCCGCTCGCTTGACTACCGCCGACCTCAGCCGCTGCCGGCTCTATGGCATTCTCGATCTAGGCTACGTTGCGATTCAAGACGCGCCGGAAATCGCACGGGCGCTCCTTGCCGGTGGCGTCGATTTACTTCAACTGCGGGCGAAGAATCATTCGACCGCGGAAATTGAAACGCTGGCGATCGAACTGCATTCCGTTACGGCAGAGAGCGGCATTCCGCTGATCATCAACGACCACCCAGAAATCGCGCGAACCATCCAGGCGGAAGGGGTCCATCTCGGTCAGGATGATTTGGAGATTGCGGAAGCGCGAAAGATTGTCGGCTCCGGCTGCGCCGTCGGAAAATCGACCCACAGTGTAGCCCAGGCGGTCCGCGCGTTTGACGAAGGGGCTGACTACGTTGGATTCGGCCCAATTTTCGCGACGCCAACGAAGCCCGATTATGTGCCCGTGGGCCTGGACGACATCCAAAAAGTGCACGAAGCCGTGCACATCCCGATCTTCTGCATCGGCGGCATCAAGCTGGACAATTTGCCGGAAGTGATGGAAGCAGGTGCACGCCGCGTGGTCATCGTCTCGGGCCTTCTCCAGGCAAAGGACGTCGCTGCCTACGGGCGCGCCGTCCATGGCCTGCTCGATCGCCAACCCAAAATCTAGAATTCAAAATAACAAATGTCCGTCCTCATCGTTGGTTCCATTGCACTCGACACAGTCAAAACACCGGTGGAAGAACACGCCGATTTATTGGGTGGTTCCGCCTCCTATGCCTCGCTCGGCGCCAGTTTCTTTTCGCCGGTAAAACTTGTTGGGATTGTGGGTGACGATTTTCCGGAATCGGAATTCGATTTTTGGAAGAAACACCGGATCGATGCGACCGGCGTTCAACGGGTTTCGGGCAAAACGTTCCGCTGGTCGGGCGAATATGCCTGGGACATGAACACGCGTGAGACCCGTTCGGTGGCGCTCAACGTCTTCGAACATTTCCGCCCCGATCTGCCGGAGGCCTACCGCGAGACCGATTTCGTTCTGCTGGCGAATATCGCACCCGCTCTCCAGTCTCACGTCCTGGACCAGATGAAACGGCCACGATTTGTCGTCGCCGATACCATGGATCTGTGGATCGAGACGACTCGGGGCGATCTCGACGCGCTCCTGCCACGGGTCGATTTATTGATTCTCAACGACAGCGAGGCCCGCCAGTTGACCAAGGAAACCAGCCTGATCAAGGCCGGCCGAAAAATCCAAAAAGCGGGCCCGAAATACGTCGCAATCAAGAAAGGAGAGCATGGCGCGCTCCTGTTTGGTGAAGACGAATTCTTCAGCTGTGGGGCGTATCCGCTCGAAGACATCCACGATCCAACCGGCGCCGGCGACACTTTTGCGGGAGGATTGGCCGGCTTTCTTGCATCCGCGTCGGGCAAGCCGGATTTTGCCAACCTGCGCCGCGCCGTGATCTATGGAAGCGTCCTGGCGAGCTTCAATGTGGAGGCGTTCAGCCTCGAGCGACTGCGCTCCCTCACGATCGAAGAGATCCAGGCGCGCTACGATGTCTTCCGCGCCATGAGCGCGTTTGACGCGAGGGCCTGACGCGCGCTGGACCAGTCTTCCCGCGCAAACGACGGACTTTCGGCCTAATCGCGTCCTCAGTATCCCCTGGTCGAGTTATAAGTCGACGAAGGCCCCGGGAGAACCGACGAGAAATCAGGCGCAGCCGCCGCGGGCCCTTTGCTTTTAACGTACTCTTCGTCCGTCATGAGCGACGTGTCGGCGCAACCCGCGAACGCGAAGAGACAGCAGATTGAAGCGAGAATGATGGCAGATTTCATGGCTTTCAATTCTAGCGTTCCGGAGGCTTCGGTAGGCTCTTGGCGAAATCATCCCTGGCCTTGATCTCCTCCTTGGTCACTTTGGGAATTTGGGTATTCTCGCTCGGTTTGCTCGCACAAGCGGCCAGCAGAAACAACATGGACAATACAAGAACGGGCTTCATCGGCTTTGCATCTTACTCATGTTCGCGTGGGGCGCCACCTCCGGAGTGAGCCTCGCTTATCCCTGGGTCAAGCTCCCGGCAAGGGGAGGGGTTTTTGCAAATTACATTTCCAGCAGGTGAACCAGGTCCAGTCCGCTTCCACGTAGTTTTGAGCGCCGCAATTAAAGCAGCTGTAGATTCGCACTTGCCGGCCCCTGCCCCCCACCTGGGGGCCATCTGGTTCCGATTCCCTTCCACGACCGCCTTTTCCGTTCGTATCCACTGGAGATTGGCTGCCATATTGCGCCGTTCGACAAGATTAACGCAAGAAGGAAACGAAAGTTGCGGCCCGCCGCAGTTTCCCGATGAACCGCACCCGTGAACGAACGGACTACGTCGGACCCAGTTCCGCCTGCTGGACTGCCGAGGGCGACAATCGGCCCTGCCGGAAGGGCCAATCGGTTGTTGCGACCATCTTTGCGACAACGATTATAGCGGTGGCGACTGAAATTAAGGACAACTTTGGGCAATGGGCTGACCTGGCACCTCGCCGGAAACTTCCCATTGTCATAGGAAGCGCACCCGTGAAGATTCGAACTTCAAACCTTCTGATCCGTAGTCAGATGCTCTATCCAGTTGAGCTACGGGTGCTGAAAGAGCAGCTAATTTGCGGAGGAACCTGAGAGCGTCAACCGAGAGGATGGGGAAAACGCCGATCTCTCAACGCCCATCGCCCCATCCCAGAGGCGGAGACGCGTTTTCGCGACTCCATCTTCAGCGCTTTTTACTTCCCTTATCGTGACTGTTTTTCTCGGCTGCGGGTTCGCGGCGAAATATCCGGAGGGTGGCGGCAATTTTTCGGTGCCCCTGCAATGGATGCTGGGATTGCGACGGTTGGGACTCGATGCGATCTGGCTCGAGGTGTTGCCTGCGACGGCTGACCCGCGGGAGGACGCATCGCGGATCCGCAAATTCCGAAGGCTGCTGCATGAACATGGATTGCAGAATTCCTACTGTCTCCTCCACCAGAAGCCCGCGAACGATTCTCAGGAGCTCGGGGAAATGCACTGCTTTGGGATTTCCCGGGACGACCTGATCGCTCGCCTGAAAGGTCCCAACACGCTCCTTAACCTGAGCTATTCGATCCATCCGCCGTTCCTGCTCCAATTCGAACGCCGCCTCTTTTGCGACCTCGATCCGAGCGAGATTTTTTACTGGATGACGAAGATGGAAATGGGGCAGTCCCATCATCACGAATTCTGGACGATCGGGTTGAACGCAGGCGCGCCGGATTGCCGGCTGCCCAAGGGCACGGCTGTCTCTTCTGGAGCAGGTTCGTCTGTGGGAGCTTCGCTGTGCGAAACGCTGGAATCGACTCGCCATTCACCACCGCTCGCGCCGCCCACAGGGCGGATGCTCAAGTGGAAGACTTTTCATCCACTCGCCGATACCGAATTGCTTCGCCCGGCGCAATCGCCGCGCGTTTTGAAGTTCACCACCATCGGCCAGTGGTATTGGGGCGGGGGAGTAGAGGTCGACGGAGACTTCCCCGATTTGTCGAAAAAATTCGCATTCGAACAATATCTCGACCTGCCGCGGCGCGTTCCCTCGGCCTTATTTGAACTGGCGATGAACTTGAATCCTGACGATCCGGAGATCGCTCGATTGCAGGAACGGGGCTGGCGCCTGACGTCCCCTCATCGGGTCGCGAAAACACCCTCTGCCTACCGTCGTTACCTGGCGAGCGCCGCCGGCGAATTCACGGCGATCAAGGGCGTGGACGTCGCGTGGCGGACCGGTTGGCTGAGCGATCGCGCGGCGGCTTTTCTGGCCACGGGGCGACCCGTCATCACCGAAGACACCGGCGCTGAGAAATACCTCCCCGCGGAGAGCGGTTTTCGTTTCGTTCACGATCTCAACACTGCGGAAACGGCGGTGAAAGAAGTGATGGCGAATTGGCCGCGCTTTTCAAAGGACGCTCGCGCTTGCGCCGTCGAGGTCTTCGATTCGGCAAAAAATCTTCGCAATATTCTCGGACTCTGAATCCGGGCTGCGCCTAAAAAAAGGACGGTGATTCCCCATTGCAAAAACATTTGAGGGTGTTACTCGTTCCCCGTTATGGCTGACTTGCTGAAAGCAGACGAGGCGAAAGTTCGCCTGAAAAAAATCCCGGAATGGGAGCTGGAGAAGAAGCACATCGAACGCACCTTCGAGTTCGACGACTTCTCCGAATCGATCGATTTCGTCAACGGCGTCGCCGAAGTGGCGGAGGATGAGGAGCACCATCCTGACATTGATATCCGCTACAACAAAGTGCGGCTCGTCCTCTCTACCCACAGTAAGGGCGGCCTAACCGATCTCGACTTCGGCCTGGCCGAGCGGATTGACACGCTCTCGGAGTAGCGGCGCCATGCCGCCCGTTCAGGCGACCCGCGTCTACCCGGTTCTGGCCTGGGCGGTCGTGATCCTGACCGTTGTCGCCGTCGCTAAGTTCGTCGATTACCGGAATCAGCCGCCACCGGTCTCCTCCCTGGCTCCGCCTCTCACCCCAAAGCCCGGCGGTGGCGGGTGAGGCGCGTGGAAACCGGCGCTGGATTCCCCGTTGCCCTCCCCCCGCTCAAACAGCGGCGGCTACGGGCCTTCCTTCGTCCGCATCAATGAACTGAAACATCGTTTCGATTTCGGCCCGGTCGGCCATGCCGGCTTCGCGTTTTCGCCGCGCGAGGATTTCCGCGGCGTGATCGCGCCATCCGAACTTGCGCATGAATTCGTTCCACATCGTGATCTCATCGTCGTTCGGCCGTCGTCCCGAAGTGAACGCCCACTCCAGGACCTCCCCATCGTTCGCGCCCTCGCTCACTCGCCTCGCCAGCTCGCCGTAATCAACGTTCAAAAACGCGCAACACTTCGCATCGAAACCTTTGCCGAGATTTGGCTCATATTCGGCCGGCAATTCACCGAGCGCGTGCACGCGAATTTTGTCGAGCATCCGACCGAAATGGACCAAACCGCCCACTTTGGCTAACGGACTGCGCACCGGAAATTCCTTCATGCGTTCAAATCTATCACCTGTCGGTGGACTCGCCAGAACGCGCTAATGGCTTCGAGACTGAATCCAACTGTTTTTCTGAGCGGAACTCGGGATGACATCTTTGGGGATTGGATTGCAGCGACGACGCGATTGGGTAATTCTCATTCGTCTGGTCGTTAGCGGAATTTTTTTATGGATCGCGTCGCTGGCATCGAAACGGAATACGGTTGCCTCGTGAGCAGTGAGGAGGGTCGCGCTCACACCGATGCGTGGCCGGTGCGGGTGAAAAACTTTCTCTTCCGGAAAGCCCAGGCCGGCGCGATCGACCTTCATTATCGTGATTACGAGGAACCTCCGGGTAACGGCGGATTCCTCCTGAACGGCGGGCGGCTTTATCTTGATATGGGTCACATCGAATATGCCTCGCCGGAGTGCCTGCAATTGCGAGACGTCGTGACCTACGACATCGCGGGCGATCAACTTTTGCAATCGGCGCTCGAGAATTTGGGCGCCGCCGACCGCGTCTCATTCATCAAGAACAACGTCGATCACAACACGGGCGCCACCTTCGGCTGCCACGAGAATTATCTGATGAAACGGGAGGCGCAATTCACCCCGCCGGTCCTCGGCACGCTGCTCGCCTTTCTCGCCACCCGCCAGATTTTCACCGGCGCCGGCCGGGTGGGGCAGGCGAACCCGCTCGCATTCGATTTTCAGCTCCCTCAGCCGGAGGTCCACGTCGATTTCCAACTCAGCCAGCGAGCCGACCACATCGTCAATGACATCTACCAGTGGGTGCAGTTCAACCGCGCGATCATCAACGCCCGGGACGAGCCGCTTGCCGATTATCGAAAATATCGCCGGCTCCATTTGCTCATCGGTGATTCGAATATGAGCCCGTTCGCGACGGCGTTGAAAATCGGGACGACCGCCTGTGTCCTGTCCTTGCTCGAGGATGGCCGGCTCCCGAAGAATTTTATTCTTGCCGATGCCGTCCAAAGCACGCGAGACATTTCCCGCGACGCGACCGGTGCCTGGATCGTGCGTCTGGAGAACGGCAAGACCATCGGTGCGCTCGACATTCAGTGGCAATTCTACGAGCTGGCGCGCGCTCATCTTGGCGGGACCGACGAAGAGACCGATTGGTTGCTCGAAAGCTGGAGCTTCACCCTCGAGGCATTGACCAGTAAACCCGAGTCCCTTATCGGCGGCATTGATTGGATCACGAAAAAATGGCTCCTCGAAGCCTTTATGGAATCCGAGGGTATCGGGTGGGAAGATCCTTGGCTGCAAAGCCTCGACCTCGAATATCACAATATCGACCCGGCGAAGGGGCTTTTCTTCGGCGTGACGCCGGCGAAGCGGATTGGCGAATGGAACAACAGTGTCCGGCATCCCGCGGCGGCGTTTCATCCACCTGCCAACACCCGCGCCTGCGGCCGTGCCCTGGCCGTCGCCTGGTTCCAGAAGAGCGATCAGCCCTACGTGATTAACTGGGATTCGATCGCCTGCGATAACCGCGATTTCCTCGTCATGGGGAATCCGTTCGAAGGGTATACCGAGGAAGTGGCGAAGTTCCTGGCGCAGCCTCGTTCTTCGCGGCCGGCCCGGATCGAAAATTGAGGGTG